>CAYNUV010000420.1:0-3255 GCA_964400245.1 uncultured Ignavibacteriaceae bacterium | reverse complement strand
TCTTCACGAGATGCAAATGGATTTACAAAGGAAGTCAGGTATAAGCTTAGCGGAGGAGGATTAACAGTAGAATATTCTTTGCCGTTCATAAGGAATTTTGCCGTGTCGTTAGGTATTTTATTTGGAGGCGGAAATATTTCAATTGATGTTTACAATAACAATGGTGACTTTTCGTGGGATGAAATCTGGAATGATTCATCTACACAAAATGTTAGCAGATCACTTAAAAATGATTTTTTTATATTTGCTCCAACTTTAAATGTGGATATTCCTCTTTATAGATTTATTTCATTCAGAATTGGTGGTGGTTATCAAATTAGCTTAGGTGATGAGTGGACTGTTGATAATAATATTGAAATATCAAATGTTCCTTCTGATCTTAAAGGCGATTCTTTTTTTCTTCAGTCAGGATTATTTATAGGATTCTTCTCATACTAACAGGAACCAGTTGAAAAATATTTTAGTAACAGGTGGGGCAGGATTTATCGGAAGTAATTTTATCAACTATATTCTTGATAAAAGAGACGATTATTTAATAGTTAATCTTGATAAGCTTACTTATGCCGGGAACCTCGAGAATCTAAAACCTTCTGAGAAAAAAAAGAATTATCATTTTATTAAAGGCGATATAATTAATTCTGAGTTGGTTGATTATATATTTCAGAAATTTAACATTAAATATGTTATTAACTTTGCTGCGGAATCTCATGTTGACAGAAGTATTTCAGGATCAGAGATTTTTTACAGAACAAATGTTATCGGCACAAATGTTTTGCTTGAGGTTTCCAGGAAATATGAAGTTGAAAGATTTTTACAGATATCAACTGACGAAGTGTATGGCAGTCTTGGCAGTGAAGGATATTTTACAGAAAAAACACCATTATCACCCAATAGTCCTTATTCATCAAGCAAAGCAGCAGCGGATATGATGGTGCTTGCATTTCATCATACTTATGGATTGCCGGGTGTCATTACAAGATGTTCAAATAATTATGGATTATATCAATTTCCTGAAAAGCTGATTCCATTAATGATTATTAATTGTTTAAATGAAAAGAATCTTCCGGTTTATGGTGATGGAATGAATGTGCGGGATTGGATATATGTTATTGATCATAACCGGGCAGTGGAAATTGTTTTTGAAAAAGGTAAGATTGGTGAGATTTATAACGTTGGTGCTGAGAATGAAATGCCTAACATAAGGATAGTTGAATTAATAATTGAACATCTTAATAAATCTAAAAGCCTTATCCAATTTGTAAAAGATAGACCCGGACACGATAGGCGATATGCAATTGATGCATCCAAAATAAAAAATGAACTTGGCTGGATACCGGAATTTTCTTTTGAGCAAGCTATTAAAGATACAATTGATTGGTATTTAAATAATAAAAATTGGTGGAGCAGAATAATTTCTGGGGACTATCAAAAATATTATCAAAAACAATACAGCTCATAAACAAAAAAATATGATGAAAAAAATAATATATCTTCTAACTTTTCTATTTATTGCATCTTCAAATGCTCAAATTGATGATAGATCAGGATTCAATAATTATCTCTATGCTGGAACTATTAGCGTTACCATAGGAGGTGTTTTTGTAACTACCGGAACTTTCCCTGCATTTGTTACAGAAAGAGTAGATCAGTTTGTCACAAGGGTTTATAATGAAACAGCAGGAACGATTTTAGGTACAGCTACTAATCCTTATGAACTTGAACAGTTGAGAAAAGATATTGAAGAATTTTCTTTAAGAGATGTAATTTTAAAAAGATCATCAGGAGAAGTAATAAAACTCGATCTTCAGAAGTTCAGAATCAATGGGGACTTTGTAAATAATCCATATTTGAAAAATGATGATGTAATTATCTTTCCTCCATATGATATCGAAAGAAACTTTTTTACTATAGAAGGTGCTGTAAATTCTTCGGGTAAATTTTATTTTTCTGAGGGAGATGATCTTCAGGATGCTTTGGAACTTTCCAGAGGAATTAATAAAGCTTATGAAAATGTAAAGGATGTATATATATATCGTTTAAGTTATGATGGAAATGAATTGAACGTTTTGAGGAACAATATTTCAAGTACTGCTTTTCTCCAAAGAGGCGATAGAATTGTTGTAGTCGCTGATGAAACACAGAAGAAAGAATTTAGTGTACTTGTTTTTGGTGAGGTAAAAAGGCCTGGAATAGTTCCTGTTTCAAAGAATAATACAACTCTCAAAACCGTTTTGGAAAACGCGGGAGGATTTACCGAAGAGGCATCATTAAAGCGAAGCAAATTATTAAGAGGAAGCAATAATATTCGTTTTATAATTGAAAGTGAATTCGGGTTAAACTTAGAGGATGTAAACGAATATTTCAGAGGTTGGCCAAATCCACTATTATTCCAGTATGAGGCTAACACAATGCTTAGAATGTCGACTCTTACTGAAGAAGATACAACATTCTTCCTTGTTGATGAACAAATAAGGCAAATGATTAATGATGCGACAATAGATTTTACTCAAGCTTTGGATGAAAATTCCGAAACATCAAAAATAAAAGTTAGAGATGGAGATGTAATAATTATTCCTCCAAAGCTTCACTCAGTATATGTTTATGGTCAGGTTGGGAATCCTGGTATAGTTAGTTATTCTGAGGGAAAAGATTTCAGGTATTACATTAAAGAAGCTGGTGGATTAGGTGATCTTGCGCTGGATGAAGATGAGATAATGATAATCAAGGGAGATTCAAAGGAATGGATTTCTGCTGAAGATTTTCCTAACAATATTGAACCTGGAGATTATATTTATATCCCAAAAGATCCTATAAGATCATTTGATTATCATATCACTAAATTAACTAATTACTTTAGTATAATTGGAAGTATAGCAACAGTTATAATTCTGGTTGTGCAATTAGGAAAATGATGTGGATAAAACTAAAAATTCTCCCTAAAAACTTGACATTTATTTAATTTACGATATTTTAGCTAATCTGTTTTAGAAAAATTTTGTTCTTAAAATCTTTTTGATTTCAAATCTCACACGATTTTTAAGTTACCTTTTCTTGACAATAGAAGAAAGAGAAAGTAAATTTAATACCCTCATTTTTGAGATTTTTTAAATGTTCTTTGAAAGAGTGAGTGCATTTAACTCGTCAGTTAAATGGTTTCAATTTAGCGTCTAAGGCCAAGATTACAAAAAATTAAACTCTACAATGGAGAGTTTGATCCTGGCTCAGGACGAACGCTGGCGGCGTGCTTAACACATG
>CAYNUV010000419.1:0-3259 GCA_964400245.1 uncultured Ignavibacteriaceae bacterium | reverse complement strand
GGTTAAAAAATTCCAGGAAAAATTCTTTTGCAGTTTCATGATGAATAGGAAGGCTTGTACGTGAATAATTATCAAAACTTATCCCAAATTGTTCAAATGCTTTTTTATTTGCTTCATGGTAACGATCAATAATTATCTTGGGTGAAACTTTCTCTTTATCCGCACTAATTGTAATAGGAACTCCATGTTCATCTGATCCGCAGATGAAAATTATATCATCGCCTTTTAGTCTTTTATAACGGACATAAATATCTGCAGGAAGATAAGCTCCGCTAAGGTGCCCAAGATGAATTGGCCCGTTTGCGTAAGGTAAAGCCGATGTAACAAGAATTTTTTCTTTAGACAAGAATTAATCAAGAATATTCATAAATAGGTATTAAATATAACTATTTTTTAAAGAGTAATTAAAGGAAGAAGATTATATAAAGTGACTAATAAAAAAGACTTGATAGTTTAACCAAATATACATTAGCCAGATAACTGATTACAATTCTTATAAACTTCAGAGATTATTTAAGGCATAATCTTGGACTACAAATATTAAAAAACATTCACAGGTGGAGTTATGCAAACCAAATTTACCTTTGCAGCAGTTTTAATAATTCTTTTAACTTTCATCATTCCTTTAAACACAATAGCTCAAAGAGAGAAACAAAATTAAGAAACTGATCGGCCTACACAGTTAAAGCCCGTTGATAAAACCCCTCCAAGAGAAAAAGAACAAATTGTGGATCCACCAGAGAAAAAACCGGGTTCCATAGATGTAAAAAAAGAACGGCCTAAAGAAAGACCAAAGGATCCTCCATTCATACCTAGGAAAGAAGATTTAAAACCACCAATAGTTAATAATAATGATTACCCGGAACCCGAAACCGGTGATTGTGATTTAATTGATTATCCAAATCATCCTATTTACCCAATAATTATTCCTGAGCATGCAATATCTAAATACAAAATTGAAGGAATTAAAAAGTTCAAAGATGGAGACTACGTTGGTGCACTTGTTTATTTTAATTTTGCTATAGTGGAAAATCCGGATGATTTTGAAATTTACTTTTACAGAGGATTGGTTGAATTGGAACTAGAATTTTTCGAGGATGCAGAAAGGGATTTCAACATTTACCTTGAATATGTTTTTAATATACCCGAACCATATTTTCAAAGAGGATTAGCTAAATTTTATTTAAATGAAAAAGCAGAAGCAAAAGAAGATTTCCAGATTGCTGCAGATATGGATCATAAACTGGCAATTTCCATTCTTAAAAGATTTTATTGATTGAAATGAATATGGTCACGAAAATCCTTTGTGACCATTATTAAATTCAATCAAAAATTGTAAACAAGATTTCCTAAAGGCAATTTCACCTACCTAAAACCTCATTTCACCGAAAAATCTTTTTATTAAAAGTTATTGTTTAATAAGTTTAATCCAAAAAGAATAACCTTACTTCTTAAGGAGAAATAAAATGGCTGAACATACAGGTATAGATAAAAGAATAACATTCGGAATAATTTTAATTATAATAGGAGGAATTTTTCTTTTAAGCACACTTGATATTATAGATTTTCAGGCGTCACGTATAATTTTTTCATTTCCCTTCATCCTATTAGTTATGGGTATCCTGATAATGGTTAACTCGGCTAAAAAAGTTCTCGGAGGAATATTAGCAGGAGTGGGTTTCATCTGGCTTTTACCAAAAATTTATCCGCAGATTGATTACGGACCTAACCTGATTGTTCCGGTTCTGCTTATTGCACTTGGTATTTATATGATTATAAAACACTCACAAAAAAAAACAGAATCTGAATCCATTGTATCAGGTGATGCACTAAAAAAAGATACGATTGATGACGTTGCAATTTTTGGCGGTGGGAATAAAGTAATTTATTCTGATAATTTCAGAGGTGGAAATATAACTGCAATTTTCGGGGGTTCTGAGATTGATCTTTCTAACTGCAAACTTGCCGAAGGAACAAATGTTTTAGATATTGTTGCAATTTTTGGCGGCAGCACAATTATTGTCCCGAAGGATTGGAATATTCAATTAAATGTTACACCTATGTTCGGAGGTTTTTCAAACAAATCTGTAAAATTACCTAATGTTGAAATTGACAAGACGAGAATTTTGATTGTAAAGGGTATAGCCATATTCGGCGGCGGTGAAGTAAAAACCATTTACGGTTAATATAGAAAATGACTCCCCATCCGATACTAAAGACCAGGCAAAACTTAACACTATACCTCCTTATATGGTTAGGAGTTCTCGTAAGTTACCAGGCAAATCTTTCTTTAGGAATCGGGTTAGAACTTAAATATGCTCTTGCTGATAACCTGCTTATAAATATTTTTTTACCGGGACTCGGTATAAGTTATTGGTACTCAGCAAAATATATTTCATTTGAGCATAATCCGGTTATAAAAATTTTTTTTAGTCATGTCTTTGGCGGAATCTTTATTACTGCTACCTGGCTTGCTATAGGTTATTACCTTGTTAACTCTGTTGTTGGTTTCAATGAAAATTATTCTGATCTTTTTTTGAATATTCTTCCCTGGAGAATAGTAATAGGGATCCTCTATTACTTTCTCTTTACCGCTTTTTATTACCTTATAATTTACTATTCTAACTACCAGGAAAGAATTATAAAGGAATCTGAATTAAAAAATCTTGTTACACAAGCAGAACTTAAATCGCTTAAGTTCCAGATAAACCCTCATTTCATTTTTAACAGTCTTAACTCGATGAGTGCATTAACCGTGATCAATCCTGAGAAAGCAAGAAGCATGATTTTAAAGCTTGCAGATTTTCTTCGTTACACACTCGCAAGTAATGAGAGGCAATCAACAAGTCTTGCCGAAGAACTGAAGAACATCCGGCTTTATCTTGAAATAGAAAAAATAAGATTTGAGGATAAGTTTGAGTTTATTGAAAATATTGATAATGATTGCCAAACTATTAAAGTCCCAAGTATGATTCTTCAGCCACTATTTGAGAATGCAATTAAGCATGCAGTTTATGAAGCACTTGAAAAGGTTACTCTTAATCTTACAGCAAAAATTAAAAATGACTATCTTGAGATAAAAGTTGAAAACAATTTTGATGGGAATGTAATTTATAAACCGGGAACAGGAATTGGTTTGAGCAATATTAAAAGCAGGATGGAATTGTTTTATAATCAGAAGGACCTCATCAATATTATTAAGAAAGAAAATTTGTTTTCTGTGACAATGTATATTCCATTAAAATAATTAGTGAAATTC
>CAYNUV010000418.1:0-3260 GCA_964400245.1 uncultured Ignavibacteriaceae bacterium | reverse complement strand
TGTTATTTTTTAATAATAACGGATCAAGTACAAACGGAAGAAGAGTATTCAGCCAATGGGATTATATACCATCGGGAGGAGTGCAGGGGCAAGAGAGACCAAGATTAGTTGTGTATTATCATACAGGAATTCCAAAAATTGCTAATAATGAAATCCTGCCAGAGAAATATGAATTATTCCAGAATTATCCCAATCCTTTTAATCCTGTAACAATTATAAGGTTCGGTCTTCCAGAAGCAAGTAACGTTAAACTCGATATCTTCAATATTTTAGGTGAACATATAACAACACTTATCGATCAAGATGTAGAGGCTGGTTTTCTTAACGTTCCTTTCCATGCAGGGAATCTATCAAGTGGAATTTACATTTACAGGATTCAGGCAAAAGACTTTTCTCAAACAAAGAAAATGCTGTTGATTAAATAACCGGAAAATTTTTGAAGTTACTCATCATAATTCAGACAATAACTTTTAAAGCTATAGTAAAAATTAAAAAGATGTTATTATAGTTATACCTCTCTTTACAAATTTAAAAGCCGGTTTTTCAGCCGGCTTTTTTATTCTAAAATTTAGCAGGTCACTAAAATGTACCTCCTCTCAAAATTAGCTTATTAAAAAAATAATCTTATTTTAGACACAGTGTTTTTCTGACTCGCATCAAATTCATGTTTATCAAGTAAGTATAAAGCCCACGGTTTAGTGTTCTTTTTTATACTCCAGTTTTAACGAAAACTATTTGAAAGGTATTGCTACTATGAGTCACTTACTTCTTTTTGCCATTGTTATTTTATCTGCAGTATCTACTTTATTTGCCCAAACAACTTATTATGTCTCTTCTTCCCAGGGTAATAATTCAAATAACGGAACTTCACAATCCACACCCTGGAAAACTTTAGCTAAAGTAAATTCAACTATTCTTAATCCCGGAGACAAAGTTTTATTAAAAAGAGGAGATACCTGGTTAGGAGAACAGTTATTAGTTTCAAGGTCAGGAAATCAGACAAATATCATTTTGTTTGGTTCCTATGCTACAGGTAATAAACCTGTACTGTCAGGTAATAATTCCCTTGGAACAGTAATTAATGTTGCTTCAGGAATTCAATATTTAAAATTCGAGAATTTACGGATTATTAATAATAATGCAGCAAATGTTATAACCTGGAATGCTGCTTTAATAAAGCTTAGTCAAAGATGCCAGAAAATAGAAATTACGAATTGTGAGTTTAATAATTGGGGAGGGACATTTCACATTGATGCAAGAAAAGGTGGATTAATTGTAATGCACGATCCGGCTTATGTTACTGTTAGTAATTGTGATTTTACAGGTACTATGTATGGAATTTTTGTTGTGTCTAATTTTAACAGGTCTCACAACGATGCTCACCATCTTACCTTTACTAATAATTATTTCCATAGAATGGATTCATATACTCCGACAGCAGGAAGTAATCCTAATAATATGACCGTTGGAAATTTGAGAGGAATAGCGATAGAATTTAAACATTGGTTTGAAATTAGCAACCTTCTTGGTGATTCACCTCCGGGAAATATATTTGGACAAGAAGGTACTATGAGAGATATTTTAATTAATGGAAATGTAATTGATAGTGCAGGATTTGGTTTCGAATGGTACAGACATCCTGATTTTATTAATCAGAATATAAAAGGTTATAATTGGACAGTTACAAATAATACTTTCAATCTTGTTGAAGCAGAAGCAATTGGTTTAACCGCAATTGGATGGAGGGGTGGAATGGCTAACCGTTCTGTTTTTTCAGGAAATGTTATAGATTCCTCTGGTTACAGGTTTGTTAATAGAGTATACGGAACAGTTCACGGTATGAATGCAATTCAAACTCATGCCTGGGATAATTGTATTATTGAATATAATATAGTATCAAATTCCGGAACCGCAAAAACAGGAGATGGTGCTGGTATTGAAATGGATGTTGATATTGCAGATGGTGGAGTAAATCCTCCTGGTGTAGTACCAGAGCATTGGTGTGATTCGGTGATAATTAGAAATAATATATTCTATAAAATGATAAACACAACACCCGCCGGTCAGTTTTTGGGAAAAGGTATAGGTTTAAAAGCTGCTCAGAATTGTGAAATATATAATAATGTTGTTTATGATTCTCAGGTAGGTATATATGGTGCGAAAGATCGTAGAGCCGCAAATAATAAAATAATGTTTAATACCATATTTAATTGCAGAGATGGAATAAGAGCTGCAGGTCAAAAAAATGTTGTTGTAAAAAATAATATAGTGGTTTGGGGAGAGAGAGGTTTATATACTGGTGGAACTGATGACGGCTCAGATTATGATTATAATTTAACCTTTGGTAATACAATTTATAATAGTGGAGGCTGGACAACCGGTACACATGATATTATAGCGAATCCCTTATTTACAGATACAACATCCAACAATTTTACTTTACAATTAAACTCGCCAGCTAAAGATGCAGCCACACCTGTTACACTTCTGTTAAATGGACATCAATATGACATTTTAGGAAATTTACGAGTTAACCCGGATATGGGAGCTTATGAATACACGAGCGGCGGTTCCACCCCCTCAATAGATTCAGTTTTTACTTCTTTGTTAACTCAAACATCAGTTACTTTAAATGCTGAGATAAACACAGGTAATCAAAGTACAACAATCAGATTTCAATGGGATACAGATAACAATGCAGTTTGGGCTAATAATCAATTAGCTAACAACTCACCTCTCACATCAGATGGACTAGCAACAAGAGGTTTGACAGGATTAACTCCGAACACAACCTATTATTATCGCGCTTATGTAAATAATGCAAGTGGAAGTGATACATCTGTTGTTAAATCATTTACTACAGCATCCGGTACTTCAAATGATATTTTAACTGCGTATCCATTAACATTCAATGATGATGGATATTTATCGAGTTCAAGCAGCGGTACTTATAGAAATTCTGAATATTCCAATATGGGGAACATTAGCGGATACCGAAATGCACTGATAAGATTTCCTAATGTTAGTACAGTGGCTGGTAAGACAATTGATTCTGCTTTTGTTTATTTCACTGCTTATGGGAATTCAGGTTCTTCTGGTGTAAACATAAAAATTGCAGCTAATGATACAGCCAATGCACAAACTATCAGTTCAAACCGTTCAGTTGAGCTGGGGAAAGTATTAACTACGGCCATCGTAAATTGGAACTCTATCCCTACCTGGCAGGATGGGATAGTATATAAAAGCCCTGACTTAAAAAC
>CAYNUV010000417.1:0-3261 GCA_964400245.1 uncultured Ignavibacteriaceae bacterium | reverse complement strand
TAATCTTTTGATCTGACCTTATAACGAACCGTTCCCATTTCAGAACCGCTAATCCACATTGAATAGTCTACAAAACTTGTATTTGAAGTTGTGGTTAATAATGTCCAGGGCTGGGGATTATGCGGAATGGTTTCTATTTGTCTCCAAATTTCAAATAATTGTATATCTGGTTCAAATTTTGTCCAGCTAACCTTTGGAAAGTTATTGTAATTTACACCTGTAAAATTCTGAGGTGTTAATGGGTTTGCATCGTATTGACGGTAAAAAATATAATCATCAAAAAAGGTATTCCCTATTACATAAAGATCATTTGATACAGCAGAAATCGTTGGATGAAACCAAAAACTACCAATTTCAGATTCAGAACTCCAGGATGTACCATTGTAATTTCTATATCTAGCACTAGAATACCCTTGATAAACTATGTGAGTTTTTCCATCGTATGTGTTTGCAGTGGATAATAAATCTCCAACGTCAGAAACTGACTGCAATAAAGTTGCTGATGACCAGGATGTTCCCCCTAAGCTTCTCTCTTTAACATATAGATCAGACCAATAAGTAACTGGGCTGCTTTCTATTTTATAATAGAAATTAAATAGTTTACTTGAGCCAGCATAAATTTTTTCTCCCATAGATATATCAGCAAACACTAATTGAGGATCCTGCCAAGAAGTAATATATTTATCCCTTGATTTTGCACTTCCAGCATTAACAGTTGGATCCCCAGCAGTTCCTGTATTATAAGAAACGTGAATTCTATTTGTTGATTTAGATACGGTTGGAAATCCGCCTACGTTACTTCCATAATCGGTTACAGTTTTTGTTGCTTCCCAAACATCACTAGAGGGTAGTCTTTTATAATATGTTTCATAATTATTTCCATTGTCTTGTGTTGCCCAGACAACATGGAGTGCATTATCATCTTTTCCAAAAGTAATATCAACATTATTACAGATATTATTACCTATATTTATTGGTAAGATATTAGAATCATTTGTCCAGGAAACACCGGCATTAGTAGATTTTCTTGTTTTTATCTGATTTCCAAGCTTATACACTACATAAATTCTATCATCATCACCATCAATGCTTGGAAACTCTACTGTATAACTTTCAAGTGTACTGCCCCTTATAACAGAACCTGAGCTATTAATCAGATTGTATTGAGGATAAAAGGTTGGAGATGAAATTAACAAAATATGAATTCCATCTTTATTGACGCATTGATCTATTTTACCTTGTTGTTGTGAACCCCAAATAAACGGTATAGTTGTCTGAACAACATTATTCCAGTTTGGTTGTGGAAATAAAGAGGATGTCATAATCAAGAAAAGGATTAGTAGATTTTTCATTTTAGTATCCTGTAAAAAATTTTAAAATAATTATTTAATTAAAACTGCTTTTATCGTATTAGCATAATTATTCTTTGCATTAGCAGCGTTAAATCTTACCAAATACACTCCTGAAGGAAGTAACTTTCCGTTACTATCCCTGGCTTCCCAGTCAATAGTATAACTGCCTGGAGAAAGTTGCTTTTCTAACAGTGTTATTATTTCTTTCCCTAAAACGTTAAATACTTTTATTGAAACATTTGAGCGTTCCGGAATTTCAAACCTGATATTGGTTGAAGGATTAAACGGATTGGGGTAATTCGGATAAAGATGAAATTCTTCAGGTACAGAATCACCTTCATTTACATCAACTGAAAAATCGGCTTTATATATAAACGTAAATAATCTCATTCCCACATTTTCAATTATTTCATCCATATGGATTACTATATCTTCTTTACCATCATTTGTAACATCATACATTGCTGCACCATAAAAGACACTGTTTCTTCCGCTGAAGGCAAGATCATTACGTTTTATATAAAATACTTCATAGGTATGGTGATTTTCACTGCCGTTGAATTTTAAAATTACTATGTGCTGGTCTATACAAACCATAATTTCATCTTTACCATCTTGATCAATATCTAACACCTGCATATTCTTTGCGTACCAGCCTATTGCCCCGATTAGATCAACTTTACCAACTGCCTCATAATTATCATTTCCATTTGCTTCAAAGATTGTTAATCTTGTTATTCCTGTATTATCAAGAGAATGATAACCTCCAATCCATAATTCCGGTTTACCATTTTCATCAAGATCATCCGTTGCAGCATAAAGATATGCAGCACTGGTTTCAACCATTCCATTCCAGCTTGGACGATAGCAGTTATCACCACAATTTTCTATTCCAACAACTTTACCATTTACACTTCCTGCAAAGAATTCTGTATAACCATCCTGATCAAAATCTCCTATTGCAAAACCAGACCAGAAAAGACTGTATTGTGAAGGATCGTAATAATAAACTGAATCAAAATTATTAGCTGAAGGATTATATTCATATATAAAAATACTATTAGGACAGCAATCTCTACCAAATATTTGATCTGTAAACTTATCACCATCCCAATCACCAAAAGTATTTTTATTAAGCTGGTTATTTTCTGGGAAAGGGTAAAAGATAAATGATAAATCAGTTGCCAGTGAAGTGTCAGAAGGTTTAGAAAAGAATAACCAGCTATGCCCGGGATAATTTGTATCTGGGGGAAATCTATGGAGAAGTAGCTCATCCCTTCCATCTTTATTTACATCATAAATTTTTCTTGCAACACTGGTGCTGTCGTAACTATAGACTGAATCAAAAATCGCCTGATCATTCTTTTCCATCACGGTGTTATTGCTATAGTCAGTTGTATAGTCTTTTATTATACCGTATATCTCAGGTAGATTATTATTATTAAGATCTCCTACTAAAGGCGGCGCCGTTTGATAACTGCCCACTTTCACTGCCTGCCAAAAGCTGTACTTCTGGTAGTAAAGAGTTGTATCAAAGGTTGTTAAGTCAATTATAGTGCTATCAAATGTTGGGGAGTAGTTTATTCTTCTTTCAGTATCGGAGATATATTCACCAATATTTTCATAAGTTACTTTGCCGTGAGGATATTCTATCTTTAAAATATCCTTTTCTATTTCGGTTACTTCTATATCCGGTCTTTTTTTTAGCTGCTGTAATTTCTCTTCTCGGTTGTGTTGAGCTATAAGAACACCACTTACAACAAACAACAGGCAGCAAATAAATATTTTTCTCATCTCTTTATCACCTTAGAAAATATTAGGAAAAGAAATCGCTGTTAGATTCTGATCCCGATAATATCGGTACAGAATGACTTCTATCTTTTTCGAGCTATGTAAAACCAGTTGGGAA
>CAYNUV010000416.1:0-3277 GCA_964400245.1 uncultured Ignavibacteriaceae bacterium | reverse complement strand
ATAATGCCATTAAAACTGCAATTGATATAACTCTTTTTACTTCCAGGTTTAAACTTAATTTAACCATCTGGTTTAAAATGACCACACCTAAAAAAACATATAAAGGATTTTCTAATCCGGAAGAAGTCCAAACGGCAAATGATGTATTTACAGATAATAAGGTTAAACAAATAAATGTTATCCAGGGCGAATCAGGAGTTATTAATTGAAGAGTTCTATGAAGAATAATAAATGAAAATAAAATTAATATTAAGCTTAGCAACTTTGGAATAATAACAGGTTGAAAAAGGTTAAAAAAGTGAAATGGAACAAGAAGAAGAATCCAGGTAAAATTTGAATATCCCTCCACAGGTTCAACTCCGGCTTGAGATACTAAACCATATCCCTGGGCAAGGTTTCGGGAATAGGCAAATGAAATACCTGCATCATCAACAATCCAGTCACCAAATAATAAGACATGTAAAATATAAATGGTGAATGGTATTACTAATAATAATATTTCTTTTTTAAATATTATTTTTTGGTTCATTTACTTAGATATCGGGAACTCTGTTAATTTGTAATCTAATCAAGATTTCTGAGATAGGTGAATTGCCTAGAATTTGTTTTCTGGTCCAGTTGCCATTAGGGGATAAACCTCAGGAGAAAAATCTCCAATTTTATCCTCTATTATGTATAACGGCCTGTCTTTGGTTTCCAAAAATATTCTGCCAATGTATTCTCCAACAATTCCTAAAGCAAAAAGTTGAGCTCCACCTAAAAAGGTTATTAAAATAATTATAGTTGCCCATCCCGGTACATCAACTTCATAAAAAGTTTTTTGAATAAATACTATGCAAAGAATGATGAAACTGATACCGGAAACTGTTATTCCAAAAATTGAAATAATTCTTAAAGGTTTAGTGGAAAAAGAAAGTAAAGCATTTATTGCCATATTAAGAAGCTGGAAGTAACCATATTTTGTTTCGCCTTTAACTCTTTGTCCATAAGTAACTTCTACTTTTGCGGTAGGAAAACCAATAATGCTTATTATTCCGGTAAATAGAATTTGTTTTTCATTGAATTTTTTTATTTCCTGTACTACTCTGCGGCTTAATATTCTATATATGCTGCTGCCGAACTGAATATCATAATCGGAAAACATATTTAAAAATTTCCAGAAGGATTTTGAAACGAAGTTTCTTATAAATGTATCATTTTTTTTTTTCTTAACTCCATATACAACATCAAAACCATCTTTCATTTTATTGTATAACTTTGGAATGTCTTCCGGATGATCCTGAAGATCACCATCCATTATTACAACTGCATTCCCTAAAACATTATTTAATCCTGCAATTATGGCATTATACTGACCAAAACTGTTGGATAGTTTTATTGTTTTAACATTTGGATCCTTTTTATTGTATTCTTTCAGAATTTCATAAGTCCTATCCCTATTTAAATCAGTTACAAATATCAATTCATAATTAATATCCATTGAATATAACGTAGAACTTAATCTTGTTATTAATGCATTCAGATTATCTTCCTCATTTTTTACGGGAATAACTACGGATAAATCTATTCGTTCCATTGAAATGCCTAAAAAGTATTTTATAAACTTTTATTTGTTATTGTCTTCGTAGCTTTTGCACGCATTCTCATAATCTTCACGGCGTCCAATATCAAGCCAATATCCTCTATGAATAAAACCCATAACCTTTTCATTATTTTTATACAAAGCTTCAATCAAGTCGTTAATATTAAAAAACTTTTCTTTGGGAAGATTATTTAAAGCAATTGGTTTAAACATATAAATACCCATGCTAACAAGATACTTTAGAGTAGGTTTTTCCTCCCAGCTTACAAAGTCATTTCCGTTGTTAAGATTAATTAATCCGAAATCAACAAAAACAGTTCTTTCAGTTGTTCCGATTGTTGCAGTATTATTATTCTTCTTATGAAATTCAATCATTGCTGAAAAATCCAGATCACATAAAACATCTCCATTAATAACAATGAAATCATCTGTCAAATCTTCTCTTATTAAATCCAAAGGTCCGGCAGTACCCAGTGGTGAATCTTCAAGAGAATATATAATGTTTACACCAAGTTTTTCTCCATTACCGACTAAAGCGCGAATCATTTCGGATAGATGCCCGGTAGTTATAATTATATCCTTAATGTCTGCATCTTTTAACTGGCAAATTACTGTTTCAAGAATGGGTTTATCACCAACAGGCATAAGTGGTTTAGGAAAGTGAGTAGTGTAAGGTTTTAATCTTGTTCCCTTACCTCCGGCTAATATTACAGCTTTCATATAAATCTAAATTGAATATTAATTTATTGGCATAATTATTTTTAGTTAAAAATCTTTTGCATTTTCTTCTGAAAATGGTTCGTCAAAAAATCTTTCAACAACCCAATTAAATAAATCAGGATCATCTACAGGTATGTTATGAGTTGAAGCCGGGAAAATACACAATTCTGAATTTGGTATATTTCTGAAAATTTTAGATGTATGTTCTTCACGTATAATATCTCTGTCTCCAGCCATTACAAGAGTAGGTGCTTTAATCTTATGCAAATCTTCTAAAGAAATATGAGGCTGATTAGCCAGAAGATCATAATACTTTTTAAGAAGCTGCCAATTTTGAGTAGTATCTTTTTTCCGAATATCTTCATCAACTGTTTTATTCATTTCATTTAACCAATCAATTGCCAAGCTATTAACCGCAGAAGTATCGGGTTGTAAGTTAGCTCCACATATTGCAAGTTTCTTTACTTTTTCAGGAAAATTTATCGCCATCAATAATCCAATAATACCGCCATCACTCCACCCAATAATATATGCAGAATCAATTCTTAAACTATCTAATAATGCAGCCCAATCTGAAGCCATTATTTCATAAGTAAGACGTTTACCATTACCTGAACTTTTACCATGTTCCCTGCTGTCCGCAGCAATAATTTTGTAATTATTTGCAAAATAAGATATTTGATTTTCCATTTCAGACATACTTCCGCTATTACCATGAATGATAATTAATGGATAACCACTTCCATAAGTTTCATAGTACATAGTTATATCATTAACTCTTACATATTTTCCAATAGCGTTGTTGTTACCATATGGAATTTCCGACTGTTCATTCTTTTCCGAACATGAAACCAATGGAAGCATCATTAAAGAAATCAACAAAGGCAGATATTTTATTTTGAAGCAATTACACTTCATTATTAATCCTTTTGCATATCAGAATTATAATGGAATTATACAAGTTTTTTAAATTAT
>CAYNUV010000415.1:0-3286 GCA_964400245.1 uncultured Ignavibacteriaceae bacterium | reverse complement strand
TATTCACAAAGATCCTGTTCTGAAATAATGTCAATGAGTTATATTTTAAAATGATGTCTACAAATTAGAAGTTGAATCCAAAAAGTTGTATTCGGATACTTTGGATGAAAGAAAACAAATTAAAGCTTTTATTAAATATTTGAATAATCTTTGAATTCGGTAATTCGCAAATTCGACAATCCGTAAATTCGGAAAATGAAAAAACAAAAGCTCCCGTCCTCAGTTTACAACCCCGTTACACTTACAGGTACTGCTATAGCAATTGTAAGCTTTGGACTTATTTTTTTCCTAATAATTCTGGAAGCTTTAAGTGAAGCACAAAAGCCTTATATGGGTATTATTGCTTTTGTTATTCTTCCCGGGTTTCTTATTCTTGGTCTTCTCCTTATTGCTTACGGAATTTACAGAGAACACAGAAGGAAGAAGCTCGGCATAACGGACGAGAGAAAATTTCCAATTATTGATCTTAACAATCCTAAACAACGTACAGCTCTAACAATTTTTATTGGGGGAACAATCCTGCTATTAATTTTTACTGCGTTTGGCAGTTACAAAGCATATGAATATACAGAGACTGATGAATTTTGCGGAACTGTTTGCCATTCGGTTATGGAACCTGAATATACTGCTTACAAATTTTCTCCTCATGCAAAAGTTGGCTGTGTTAAATGCCATATTGGTTCAGGTACTGAGTGGTACGTACGGTCAAAATTTTCCGGTGCTTACCAGGTTTACTCGGTTATCTTTAATAAGTATTCAAGACCGATTCCGACACCAATTGAAAACCTCCGCCCGGCGCAGGAAACATGCGAACAATGCCATTGGCCGGAACATTTTTATAGCGAAAAGAAACATGAGAATACTTACTTTGTTTCAGATGAACAAAACAGCCGGTGGTCTTTAACTATGCTGATGAAAATCGGTGGAGGATATGAAGAAGGCGGTGTTACAAAAGGAATTCACTGGCATATGAATATTGCTAATGAAATATATTACTATGCAGCAGATCCGTCAAGGATGATCATTCCCTGGGTTAAATCAAAATCTAAAAAAGATGGGAAAGAAGTTATTTATAAGCTTAGAGATTTTCCTCTTGAAGAAAAAAATATTACTGCAGAAATGACCAGGCGAATGGATTGCATTGATTGCCATAATCGCCCTTCTCACATTTATAATCCGCCGATGAGATCTGTAAATCATTTAATGGAGATAGATAGGATTAATCCTGAACTTCCTTTTATAAAAAGTATTTCCGTGCAAGCACTTGACAGACCTTATTCATCAAAACAAGTTGCACTTGATAGTATAAGGTTTGCCATTGAAGAATTTTATAAAGTTAATTATCCAAATATTGCAGTTGATAAAAAAGAAATGATTGAAAAAAGTATTATTGAAATACAAAATGTTTATGGCAGAAATTACTTTCCGGAAATGAGAGTAAGCTGGAGATATTTCCCTGAACAAATCGGGCATATGTATGCACCCGGCTGTTTCAGATGTCATGATGGAAAACATTTCAGCGATGAAGGGAAAGTGATTTCGCATGACTGCAATGTTTGTCATACACTCATTGCCCAGGAATTTGAAAACTCAAAAACAGAATTTTCATTAAAAGGAGTTGAGTACAAACATCCCGTTGATATTGGAGATTCGTGGAAAGAAATTGCGTGCAGTACATGTCATCTGGGAAAGAAATAAAATTAATTTTGTCAGTTTGAGCTTGTCGAAGACTGATTATATTTATTTAGAAGGTCACACTTCGACAGGCTCAGTGTGACAAATAATTGAAAGCTATCATAATGATGGCTCAGGTGAAAAAAATAGTATGAAAAAATATCTTGATGAAGCACTAGAATACCATAGCATGGGAAGGAAAGGAAAGATAGAAGTTGTCGCAACCAAACCATGCTTAACATCGCGCGACTTATCATTGGCTTACACTCCCGGAGTCGCAGAACCTTGCAGAATGATTGAAAAGAATGAAGAAGATGTTTACAAATACACTGCTAAAGGAAATCTTGTAGCTGTAGTTACCAATGGAACTGCAGTACTTGGGCTTGGCGATATTGGCCCATCTGCAGGAAAACCGGTGATGGAAGGGAAAGGAATTTTATTTAAACGATTCGCCGATATAGATGTTTTCGATATCGAATTGAAAAGTAAAGATCCTAAAGAAATTATAAAAGTTGTTCAGCTTATGGAGCCAACTTTTGGCGGAATTAATCTTGAAGATATTAAAGCGCCGGAATGTTTTGAGATAGAAGAAACTCTGAAGCAAACTATGAACATTCCTGTTTTTCATGATGATCAGCATGGAACAGCCATAATATCCTGTGGAGTTTTAATTCATGCGGTTGAAATTGCCGGTAAAAAACTTTCCGAAGTTAAAATTGTTGTTAACGGTGCAGGAGCTTCAGCTATCTCATGCAGTAAAATGTATATAGCTGCCGGGGCAAAAAGGGAAAACATTTTGATGTTCGATTCGAAAGGATGTCTTACAAAAGACAGGTCAGACCTTAATAAATATAAAATGGAATTTGCAACCGATAAAAAATACAAATCTCTTAAAGAAGCAATGACAGGTGCTGACGTTTTTATCGGGTTATCAAAAGGTGGTGTTGTATCGAAAGAGATGATTAAGGTAATGGCTGATAGCCCGGTTGTGTTTGCGATGGCTAATCCTGATCCTGAAATAACTTATGAGGATGCAACTTCAGTAAGAAACGATTTGATTATGGCAACAGGCAGAAGCGACTATCCAAACCAGGTGAATAATGTTTTGGGATTCCCGTTTATTTTCCGCGGTGCACTGGATGTAAGAGCTACGGCAATAAATGAAGAAATGAAAATGTCAGCAGTCAAAGCACTTGCTAAACTTGCAAGAGAAAAAGTTCCCGAAATAGTTATCCAGGCTTACGGCGGAAATGATTTTGCTTTCGGAAGAGATTACATTATTCCAAAACCATTTGATCCGCGAGTGCTTTGGTATGTTGCGCCTGCAGTTGCAAAAGCTGCTATTGATACAGGTGTAGCTAAATTAAAAATTCCTGATTGGAATGTTTACATTGAAGAATTGAAGGAGCGTCTCGGACTTTCAAAAGAAGTTGTCAGAGTGATGATTCACAAAGCTCAGAAGAGCCCAAAGAAAGTTGTTTATCCTGAAGGTGAAGAGGAAAAAATAATTAGAGCTGCTCATGTTGTAAGGAATGAAAATATTGCTTACCCTGTTTTGCTTGGTAATGAATCTAACATTAAAAAGATGATAAAGAGCATGGGATATGATCAA
>CAYNUV010000414.1:0-3314 GCA_964400245.1 uncultured Ignavibacteriaceae bacterium | reverse complement strand
TTCCTTAAATCCTTTAGGAGATATTCTACCGATTCTTAAAGCAGGAAATCTTTTTGAATATGCAAGACAATCAGGAATGATCATATAATGGATGATGGTAAATGTTAAATGGAAAATGTGAACACAAATTTTAGAGAATTAACAACTCTCATAATGTCATGCTGAACTTGTTTCAGCATCTTTCAAAGTGCGAGATTCCGAAATAAATTCGGAATGACTCGTTAGAAATCAAACAATTAATAAAAAATATGAATAATAAAATTGAACTATTTGATACAACTTTAAGAGATGGAACACAGGGAGAAGGAATAAATCTTTCTGTGCAGGATAAACTTCTCATCGCTTCTAAACTTGATGAGTTTGGAATTGATTTTATTGAAGGAGGCTGGCCGGGAAGTAATCCGCGTGATGAAGAATTTTTTCACAAAGCAAAATTTTTGAACTTAAGAAAGGCACAACTTTGTGCCTTTGGCTCCACTGCACGTTCTCTTAACAACATTGAAACTGATTTAAACCTGCAAGCGATACTTAAAGCAGAAACACCTGCTATTTCAATATTTGGAAAAACATGGAGATTACATTCTGAATTAGGTTTAGGGTTAAGCGACAATGAAAATGAAGAACTGATTTTTAAATCAGTAAGTTTTCTTAAATCTCACGATAGAAAAATTATTTACGATGCAGAACATTTTTTTGATGGATATAAGGATGATTCAGAATTTGCTGTAAAGATGTTAAAGGCTGCAGAAAGAGGTGGTGCAGATGTTCTTGTTCTTTGCGATACAAATGGTGGTTCTCTACCTGATGAAGTATTCAGGATAGTAACTGATCTGAAAAAAGTATTTAAAACAAAACTTGGTATTCATACTCATAATGATGGCGATTTGGCTGTTGCAAATACTCTGGCTGCGGTAAATGCAGGAGCTGTTCATGTCCAGGGAACAATTAATGGCGTCGGAGAAAGATGCGGTAATGCAAATCTCTGCAGTATCCTACCAAATCTTCTGCTAAAATTAAACAGGGCATTTGTTCAGGATATAAATCTTGATCATCTTACTTCCCTTTCCAATTTTGTTTTTGAGCTGATGAATCTTGTTCCAAATACAAGAGCAGCTTATGTTGGAAAATCTGCTTTCGCACATAAAGGCGGAGTTCATGTAAGTGCGGTTCTTAAAAACAGTAAAATGTATGAGCATATCTCTCCTGAAATTGTTGGAAACAAACAAAGAGTTCTGGTGTCTGATCTTTCAGGACAAAGCAATATAAAATACAAAGCAAAAGAATTAGGAATTGATCTGTCAAACAATAAAGAGATAAGCAAGAAGCTTGTTGATTATATTAAATCTCTTGAGCATATGGGATTCCAGTTTGATGGCGCGGAAGCTTCTTTTGAATTACTGCTTCGTTCTGAGCTTGGTGAATTTGTTCCTTTCTTTGTTGTTTTGGATTCTAAAGTAACCGTAGTTTATGATAATGATGGAAGATCATATTCTGAAGTTGTTTTAAAATTAAAAGTTGATGGCGAAATCGAACATACTGCCTCTGATGGAGATGGTCCTGTTAATGCTTTGGATAATGCTTTACGAAAAGCACTTATGAGATTTTATCCTGAGATCTCTTTAATAAAATTAATAGATTATAAAGTCCGTGTACTTGATGGTTCCGATGGAACCTGCGCTAAAGTCCGTGTTATGATTGAATCGAGTGATGGAACAGATACCTGGACAACAGTTGGTGTTTCAGAAAATATTATTGAAGCAAGCTTTCAGGCTTTGAGTGATAGTTTTAATTATAAACTATTTAAATACCATCAAGCAAACAAGTCTGAATTCATTAAACAGAATACTGCATAGTTATTAGGTAAAATGCAATAATATTCATTATTTATAAAATAAATTGAAAATATATTCATTCATATATTGACTGGAATAATGTTAAAACTTAGATTTGAAACAAGTTTTTGAATAAATAAATAATATGAACTTAATAATTTCACAAATAAAAATTGTTTCTTTACCTGCAGCTCTTAATATTAACCGCCTACCCGCCTAAGGCGGTAAAAAATAATTTCACATCGTTTTTCTTAAATCAATTTTCAAAACAATAAGGAGTCAAATGATTTCTGTAGGTATAATAGGCGGAACGGGATATACGGGTAAAAAATTAATTCAATTTTGTAATGCACATCCTTTTATAAAGGATTACCAGATTTATTCCGGTAAAAGTGCAGGAGAAAATCTTTATGATTATTTCCCTGACCTGGCAAGTTTAGTAAACAACTTAAAAATTAATCCGGTAAATGATCTTTCTAATGACCATGATCTTTACTTTATTGCATTACCCCATGGTGAATCGCTTAATTTTGTACCTGCATTAATATCTAATGGAAAATATGTTATTGATCTGGGAGGAGATTATAGGTTAGATTTTGCAGAACTTTATGAACAATGGTACAAATACAATCATACTTCTTCATATTTATTAAATTCTAAAATATATGGTCTTGCAGATTTCCATGGAATAAATTATGATGAGCTCAAACTTGTAGCTAATCCCGGATGTTATCCAACTGCAATTCTCTTATCTCTTCTTCCATTGATAGAAAATTTTTCAGAAAAGATTTTGAGTGTGAGTTGCATTGCATATTCCGGAACAAGCGGCGCAGGTAAAAAACCAAAAACAGAATTAATGCTTTCGGAGATGGATGGAAATGTAAAAGCTTATGGAGTAAGTGAACACAAGCATGAACCTGAAATTCTTCAAATGATAAAAAAATATGGATTTAATTCTTCTTTCTCTTTTACTCCTCATCTGTTACCTGTTGCAACCGGAATTTACAGTACAACTTCTGTTCATTTAAAAGAAAAAATTCATGCTGACGAAGTAAAAGAAATTTATAATGACGTATATAAAAATTCTTTTTTCATCAGAATAAGAAATATTCCACCCGAATTAAAATGGGTAATTGATACAAACTTTTGCGATATAAATATCAACATTAAAGAAAATGTTATCATAATAACATCAGCAATAGATAATCTTGTTAAAGGAGCTTCAGGCCAGGCCGTTCAGAATATGAACAAACTTTTAGGCTGGGATGAAACTCTCGGAATCTTAACTAAGGAGATAAAAGATGCTGCAGTTTATTGATAATGGTTCTATTACATCTGTACAAGGATTTAAAGCTGCCGGCATTAACTGCGGATTAAAGAAACAAAATAAAGATCTTGCTTTAATTTATTCCGATGTACTATGTGAAACTGCCGGAACTTTTACTCTTAATAAAGTTGTTGCTGCACCGTTGGTAATTTCCA
>CAYNUV010000413.1:0-3321 GCA_964400245.1 uncultured Ignavibacteriaceae bacterium | reverse complement strand
CAGCTACTTCCGAAATTAATATTTCGATCGCAAAGAGTACTCCGGCAATAGGACTATTAAAGATTGCTGCAATTCCACCGGCAGCTCCGCATCCCAATAAAAGCTTTCTTTCTCTTTCACCTATTCTTAAAGCTAATGCAGTGTTGGAACCAATTGCAGCGCCGGTAACGGAAATGGGTGCTTCCAATCCTGCTGATCCCCCAAATCCTAAAGTAAAAAAACTGCTGATTAACTGTGAATATAATTTATGTTTTGCTATAACTCCTTTTTTATTTGAGATCTCGACAATAACATTTCCAATTCCGCGGTTTAATTTTCCTTTTAAAACATATTGAATGAAGAGCGTTGAAAGTAATATGCCGACGATTGGATAAACAGCATATAGATAAGTATTATATTGATCTTTAAAAGTTGAGTGGAGAAAATCCTGCATAAAATGTACGGAAGTTTTCAGAATTACAGCAGCAAGACCTGCAAGTATCCCTATTATTATACTGGCTATAATTAAAAAAAACCTGTCGGGAAGTAATGTTGTCCGCCATTTTAATAAACGGACAAGAAATCTTTTATACAACGAAATACCTTCAGATTCTCAATACAATATCCAAAAACTTCCAAACCTCCAGGGTTTCACAAACCCCGGAGGTTTTTTAATTAAAAACTAAACAGAAAATAAAAAGAAAGAGAGAAAGGGGCAAAGAGTTGGAGTGAGTTGGAATAGTGGAGTGTTGGAATTTTGGGTAATTAATTATGAGAAATGCAATGAGAAAAGAATCGGAGAATATTATATTTATCTCTCTATTGACTTTTTACTTATTAAAGAGGTTAGGCTTTTTTTTAATTAAGAAACCCAATTAGATATTGATTTAACCAAAACCCACTTCCCATAAATTTTTCTTATTTGATATACTCCTCCGCTACTTCCCATAGGTGCTATCCATTTGTCATAACCAATATAAAATTTAACGTCCACTTTTTTTATTGGACTAAAAGTAAATGCACATTCAAACTTCTTATCTATTATAAAAATTTTATCTGTTATATCACTCAATTCTTGGAAAAATATATTTTCTTTATTTGCATCCTCCCATTGCTTAGTGATTGTATTCTTTAATCCATTGCGAAAATAAATTCTATAATTATGCTTGGATTTTAATAAACGGCCAGCTTTATTTTCAAAGTAACTTGCCAGACAATATGAATCATTTTTGATTAGAATTAAATCAAGTATTTCTAAAAGCTCATCATCAGCCAAAGAATTATGAAAGTCTAAAGATGCATATGTATATCTAGTCTCAAAACTTTTTTTGAAAAATATTTCTTTATTCCCAAAATCCGGATACTCCAAGAAGAAATCGGTTAAAGCAACAATTACTAAAATTATTACAACTACAATGATTTTTTTCATTCTCTTTTTAGGTTATTGGTAAAAAGCCTAACTATTACTTATACTGAATTTTATACTAATCTGCAATCAAATACAAAACAACCCTAAGCCTTCATTCTCTTTCCCTGTTCTTCATGAATGAAAATCCAGCTGCAGATCTTCCCGATATTTATTTCTTCAAAATTATCCCAGTAATCTTTTGTTCTTACATGCATAGAGCTTGTATTTATTGCAGTAATTGTTTCCGCTTCTTCTATTAATTCCTTTAACCTGCTTTGCCATTTTTTCATATTGGAAATGCGAAGATCAACCCAGCCTTCATTTGCCCATGTGTTAATGTTTTTTTCATTCACATCAAGTATATTCTCCCCTCTGAATGCAGGGATTTTGATTGCACCACCTCTTAACAGGGATTCTCCGTTCGGCAGAAGAACAGGAATTCCAATTGCGAGAATTTCATTTCTTAAATCGGAATCATTCGTAATTATTTCAAAACTCTTTTCAGATAATTCTTCCGGAGATTTGTTAATAATGTCTTTCATTGTTTTATTAAACAATCTCAAAAGATGAATTTCATAAAGCAGCTTTGAAAGTCGCGGCGGACCAAGAAGCTCAAAAGCTACACTGCTTTTGCCATGCTTCTTTTCAAGTTCAGCAAGCTTTTTAACAGCCATATGCTGCATATAGCCTGCTCTGTACGTCGGTTCCATTGAAGCATGATCAAGTGCGCTTACAATATCGTGACCTGTGTTGCCGCCTTTAACTTCAAATATTACAACTTCAGCAATCTCTTCGGGTGTTATAAACTCCATCTGCTTTTGCGCAGTAATAGTTTCAAACTCACCACGGGAAAAAATTCCATTCTCACCCGTATCAATAAAAACAGACATAAGATTTTTATTTGTGGACTTGTATGTCTTATCGGAACAAACAACAAATTTATCTTTAAGGGGAACAGCTTCAGTTAGAGGAATATCCCAAATCTCAATTGGTTTGCCTCTTCTTTTAATTTCTCCAAATTCAATTCTCTTCCATGCAATAGCTGCTGTTGGTTTTATCTCTTTTGTTATTGCACCGCCCGGAGTGCGTCCCATTAAAAAAAGAAGAAGAGTATGAGCACCTGCAATAGATGATTTACTTAACAAAACTCTCGATGGTTTTTCCTCACTGTGTGTGTAAGGAATATTTAATCCCATTCCGCCTGTACCGCTTGTTCCAATCTTTACATAGATATTTGTTCCAACTTCACTCATACTGCTGTAGAGAATTTGTATATGCCTAATTAATTGTGGAATGTATAATGTGCAGAGAAGCTTTTCAACTTCATCAATAAGATTTTCATATCCTGTTTTATTTTTTATCGCTCTCGAGATACTTCTGTAAGTTGAATAAACATCCTGGTATGCAATAGCAGTTGCAGTGTTAATGCAATCAATTATAATATCCGGTTTATATTTTTTAAGGAGTTTGTGGATAGAAGAACTTTTCAGAATTTCTGAACTAAGCTCTTCCATTATATCCTGTGCTAATAATTTTCTTTTAACAGGATCATCCAGTAATGATAAGCGGTTTTCATTTTTAAATTCATCTCTTACAAAAATATCTCCGCCGTAAGGAATAAAAAAATCTTTTTCTTTACCGGGAAATTCTTCATTAAGTTTTTTAACAGCTTCTTCAGCTTCTGAAAACAGCAGGGAAGTGATTATTATTTTTTTAGGATTTTCAGCAACAAGCTTTCTTGCAACTGCACTCCCCACTAATCCGAATCCTCCAAGGACGAGGACAGTTTTATTAAGTATATCCATAAGTATCCCCTTATGTTTTAAAATAAAATCCCGGTAATAAACTTAATGTAAAGTTTTTTGTGTGGCAATTTATTTTTTATTATTTCTATATCTGTAAAAATAATTGAACTCACTCTAATCTCTCTCTTA
>CAYNUV010000412.1:0-3335 GCA_964400245.1 uncultured Ignavibacteriaceae bacterium | reverse complement strand
GGTTTGTAAAATAAAATACAGGGAACTGATCAAACTCTGGAATCATTTCTACTCCCCTATTCCTTCTCGCAGTTGCCACATGCTGCCTGAATGCATAACCATCACGGCAGGACGCAGGTTTTGGAACTGGTGATAAACAGATTACATCTTTAATTTCGTTTACTTTTATTTTTCCATTTCTTATTGATTCTTCAACCTGTTTCGTAAGAGCAAGGTTTGATTCCCATTTTCTTAAGAATCTTGTCATTCTTCCCGGAAGATTTATATCTAATTCTTCTGCAGACTTTTGCAGATCGAATAATTTATCTTCTATTTCAATAGCTAACCTGTCTTTTTCTTTTCTAAGGTAGGAAACAAAACGCATAATTTTATTTTAATTGTGAACTAATTGTTTACAGAAATTTTTTTCTTTTCAACTAACAAATGATAAACTTCACTAATCACATCTAAAACAAAATCTGTTTCTTCCATTGTTCCTGAATTAATTCTTATTCCGTTCGGAATTCCAAATGGCTTAACATGCCGTAGAATTAATCCTCTGCTCAAACATTCTTCATTAAAATCTATAGCGAATTCTTCTGAAGAAAAAATTAAAAGAATAAAATTAGCAGCCGTCGGAACTTGTTCAATCCCAAGCTCATAAAACTTCTTAATCATTTTATCAAGCGATTTCCTGTTCAACTCAACAGTTTTTTTTAGAAATTCTTCATCATCAAAAGCAGCTATAGCAGCTTCCTGTGCAAGATGATTTGGTTCAAATGGAAGTTTAACTTTATAAAGTTCTTTAATAAGTCTTTCAGGCCCATAAGCAAAACCAATTCTAAGTCCAGCTAATCCATATGCTTTAGAAAGAGTTCTAAGGACGATCAGGTTTTCCTTTTCATACTCTAATCCGTTCGGATAATCGGGATGAGATTCTGCATAAACAGTATAAGCTTCATCAAGAATAACTAAAACATTTTCAGGAACTCTAAAAAGAAATGAGTCAAATTCATCTTTTGTAAACATAGTTCCGGTGGGGTTATTAGGATTTGCTAAATATATTATTTTTGTTTTTGAAGTTATGGATTTGGCAATCTCTTTAAGATCGAAATGATAATTCTTTAATGGAATCTCAACTGACTTAAATCCATATTTATTAACGTTAACATACCAACCGATAAAAGTTCCCTGGGAAGTAAGCAATTCATCATCCCCTTCTGAAAAAGCACTAATGATATATTGTATTAAAGAATCAGAGCCACTACCTGTAACAATCTGCGAGGGTTTTTTATTGTACTTTTTCGCAATGGCATATACAAGTTTATATGCTGATGGATTTGTATATCTGTGAAGTTCATAAACACTTTTTTTAATTGTCTCTATTGCCTTAGGTGATGGTCCAAGTGGATTTTCATTTGAAGCAAGCTTAACGATTTTAGTTAATCCTTTTTCTCTTGCTAATTCATCAATTGGCTTGCCTGCTTTGTACGGCTGAAGTTTTTGAATGTGTTCAGGAATTTTAATCATACAACTTAAATAATTTACTTTTCAAGCCAGGAATGATGATAATCTTCAACCATTGTTTCTTTTACATTCTTTGTCACTTTCAAAGGAGTAAATGTATCAATCATAATTGCATACTCATCTGTCTCTTTCTTACCGATTGATGCTTCTGTTTTTCCCGGTTGAGGACCATGAGGAATTCCCATTGGATGCAAAGTTATTGATCCTTCCTGAACACCGGAGCGCGACATAAAATCTCCGAACACATAATACAATACTTCATCGCTATCAACATTAGAATGATAATATGGAGCGGGAATAGCATCAGGATGAAAATCAAAAAGTCTCGGGACAAAATTACAAACAACAAAATGTTCTGTTGTAAAAACTAAATGAATTGGCGGCGGTAAATGAATCTTACCTACCTTTGGTGCATATTCTTTAATATTAAAAGTATATGGATGCAGATAACCGTCCCATCCAACAACATCAAAAGGATGATGAGGAAGTTCGTATTCAAAAATTCTGTTTGATACTTTCAGAAGTAATTTGAATGAACCCAATTTATCAACCGGCTCCATAAACTGCGGTACTTTAAAATCTCTTTCATAATATGGAGCATCTTCTTTCAACTGCCCATATTCATTTCTGAAATGCTTGGGTATTTCAAAAGAAGAATCAGATTCTACAATAAATATTTTTACTTTATCATAATTTTTAAATTTCATCTGGTATGTTGTTCCCTTTGGAACCATAATATAATCCCATTGCTCAAAAGGAAGTCTTCCATATTCTGAAATAAAATCGCCTTCTCCATAATGAACAAAAATCATTTCGTGACGGTAGCTGTTCCTGTAAAAAATATCGCCATCTACAGTAGGATTAGCTGTGCTTATTACACAATGATCATTCTTTAGAAATTCATTCCTTGCAGAGAAAAAATTTCCTTCAGTCTGCTTATTATCAGTTTTAAAATGATAATATTGCAAAGGTGCATCAGGCCATTCGTATGAGTCGGTTTGTTTTATTTCACCAATACTGTCAACCTGAGGAGGCATATAGATATGATATTTATTAGAATAGATTCCAGAAAAACCTTGTGTGCTGAAAAGTTCTTCCCTGTAAAGTGATTTACCATCAGGCTTATAAAATGTTGTATGTCTTTTAGGAGGAACTTTTCCAACTCTTACATAAAAAGGCATGCTCTACTCCTTCAAAATTTTTTCTCGTTTAAATTATATTTAATTTAGCTCTAACCGAAGTTCAAGTGCAAGATTAAGTTCAAGAAGATAAATAAATTAAAAGTTTCTTGAACTTACACTTGAACTTGAACTTTTACTCCTTGTCAAACGTTCCTCTTGCTACCTGGTCTCTTTCAATTGATTCGAAAAGTGCCTGGAAGTTACCCTGGCCAAATCCTTCTGCACCTTCTCTTCTCTGAATTATTTCGTAAAAGAAAGTTGGCCTGTCGCTGATAGGTTTTGTAAATAATTGAAGCAGATATCCTTTCCCTTCAGTATCGCATAAGATGCCGTATTTTTTCAGTTCTTCTATATCTTCAGTTATCATTTTGGAAAGTTTTTTTTCTTTCAGGAGATCATAGTAAGCATTGGGAACTGTAAGAAACTCCACACCATTTTCTCTCAACGCTTTTATAGTTGCAATTATATTATTGGTAGAGATAGCAATATGCTGAATACCCGAACCCAAGTATTCGTCTATGTATTCTTCAATCTGAGATTTCTTTTTTCCTTCATAAGGTTCGTTTATAGGATTCTTAATTCCACCGCCATTCTTTGAACGGACAACCTTTGAAAGCAGAGCCGAATATTGTGTTGAAATATCTCCTG
>CAYNUV010000411.1:0-3338 GCA_964400245.1 uncultured Ignavibacteriaceae bacterium | reverse complement strand
AAGTATGCCTATATATCTAGTTAATAGATTAAAAAAGAGCATTTCTCTAAAAAATAAAAATTGTCTAATTTTAGGAATGTCTTTCAAAGCAAATAATGATGATCAAAGGGCATCATTATCACATAAATTAAGAAAAGCATTAAAGAAAGAAATGTCTAATGTAACTGTTCATGATGTTCATACACATGAAGAAAAGTTTGAACATATGCTCAAAGACAGTGATGTGGTATTTTTAGCGGCTCCTCATGATGAGTATCGCAAGGAACTAAGTTACTATAAGCAATTCTTAAAACCAAATGCAGTAATTGTAGATATATGGAATGTTTTCAATCAAAATAAAATTATTTTCAAACCTAGCGAACTTTAAGATGGCGTTAATCAAAAAAATTAAAAAAAAGATCCTTTTCGCCCCATGGGCTGCTGAAAATCCGCGATGGCACTCGCATCAAATGTGGTATACCTCAATAAAAGATATCTTCGATAGTGTAATCGTTTTCGATCCTCAAAAAGTTCTAAATCAATGTGGAAAAGATCTAATGAACAAAAAGTTTTTGGAAATACTTCGTAAAGAGAAACCTGACTACATCTTCATATGGTTGATATGGGAAGAATTTTATCCAGAAACATTAATGAGTATTAAAAAAATACTTCCAAATTCAAAAATTATAAACTTTTGTGGAGACGATGACATAAAATTTGACAATTACACTACTCCTTATTTTCCAATAGTAGACTATACCTTAGCAACTCAAGGAAATTTCTTTCCTTTGTATGACAAATACGGTGCTAGATTCTTTAATGCATTAGGAACAGATACTAAAAAGTTCTTTCCTATTAAAGGTACAAAGAAAAAATACGATGCAAGCTTTTTAGGGACAGATAAAGCAGACAGACTTGAATATGCAAGACACCTTTTAAAAAATAAGATAAACTTTGCAATCTGCGGTGCAGGATGGGACAAATATCCTGAATTTAAGAATGTCTGGAAAGGAAAAGTTTCAGATGAGGAGTTCCGAAAAATTATGAATGAGACAAAAATAAATATATGCTTCTCAAAAAACTATTTCAACGTACCTCATGCTATTGAAAGATTCTTGATGGCTAATGCTTGTAAGTCTTTTGTCTTGACAGAATACGCTCCAGGGTACTATCCCAAATTTACGGAAGGAAAAGACATAGTAACTTTCAAAGATAAGGAGGATTTAATCAAAAAAATAAACCATTATTTAAAAAATGAAAAAGAAAGAGAAAAAATAGCAGCCACAGCGTACAAGAAAACAATATCGGGATTTTCAAATGAACATTTGCTCTATTCTGCATTTACTCAGATGGAAAAAGAAAAAACTATCAAAAAAGAGTTTAACGAAAAATTCATTTATTTAAGTTCATCAGACTTTAACAAGGGGACAGACCATATTAGGAAGAAAACCCAACGGTTTGATTATATCTTTTTCAAAAATAATGGATACCAATCCTTGGCCTATAAAGAATTTTTCCAAATAGAGACTTTAAAACGCACAGGTAAAGATTTATGCTTGTGTAACTGTTATTTAAGTTCAATAATCCTTGGAAATTATATGACTATGGATCTATTTTATGCTTATGACCATCTTCCAAAGAAATATTTCTATGAGCACACCGATATTTCTCAGATTTGCGCTAAAAGAGAATATCTATTAAAAAATATTGAAAAATTCAAGGATATGTATAATGGTAAAATTCCTAAATTTATCGACAAAGATAACACTTCCATGATATCTATTTCTCTAAACAAGACTTATAAGAAAAAGGCTTTACCAGTCTCAGAGAATAATGAGCACATATTATTTTCAGACCTTACAGAACCCTTGATTTTATTAAGAAATAGCGGGAAAATATTCAGAAGCTTTTATCCCTATAAGTTAATCCTCTATTCCATGTTATTTAACCACGATATTCTTAAGTTCGTATTAAAAAATATAATTCCTAAATCTAAAGATAAAAGGATAATGAAAATATTAAATATTCTTAAGAAGTAATATTTTATTAATAAAGTCTATCTCCTAGCGAGCTTACAGTTCGGGTAAATCATAACAATGTACAAAATTGAAGTTTATGAGACTGCCTATGAAATCAACTTCTTACTCCTATCTGATGTACCAGGCAAGTTCATTTAATCGCTTCCATATTTATATTGCAAGCCCCTAGTTTTTTGGAAGCATCTTAAAAATTAGCTTTTCTATCCATGTCTTGATTCAATAAAACCCATATTTAAATATCTCTAGCCTTTTTAGTAGTGTGGCTAAAAAAAACATTGTTACAGGGAGATCAGAAAGTATCCAAAATATAATCAATCTTTTTCCAAAATCTTTAAGATTGATATTTAATCCTCGCAGAAGAGCAATAGAGCTTTTTATGCAGTCTACTAGTAAAAAAATAAAGAATGGGGAAGTTATCTTAGATGCAGGAGCAGGTCCTTGTCCATATAAACATCTATTCAAACATACCAATTATAAAGCCACAGATTTTGCAGATCCTTACAAATTAATGGACTTTACATGCAGTCTAGACAAAATTCCAAGACCTTCAAACACATATGATTCAGTTGTGTCTACTGAGGTACTTGAGCACGTTTCAAACCCCCAGAAAGTAATTGATGAATTCTATCGTGTTCTTAAGCCAAAAGGCAGACTCTTTCTTACAACTCCGCAACAATATATGATCCATCAAGAACCATATAACTTTTTTTATTTTACCTATTACGGGTTAGAACTTTTGCTAAAAGAATCTGGCTTTAAAAAATATAAAATAATTCCTATGGGAGGTTATTTTTGGGTTCTAGCAGACCTCATAAAGTTTAATGAGCTACTTGACAAGAAAAAAACAAATAAATTGGTTTATTACGTTCTAAAGATCATTGGATTTCCATTTACACAGATAATCTTTCCACTCATCTTATTTCCATTAGATTTCTTAGATAAGAGAAGAAAATGGACTATGGGGTACACGTTAGAGGCAACTAAATAAATTATCAATTAAACTTCGTTGATTTTCTCCAACTTGAGTAATAAGTCGCTTTTCGTATAATTTTACCAAATAAATTGAAATCTTCTTTGTCAAAAAATTTAATGCTCATCAAAATTATCATATAAATTAGTAACAGTATAGAACTTACAATAATAGTTTTAATAAGAGAGGAAGAGTCTAGAAATACAGTTCCTACAGCAAACAAACATAACATGACTCCAATAGCAATAAAAGATTTACTATTTAATGGACGAGCATTATAAAATCCTTTGACTTGAACTATTGTTATCAAGAATAGTATAAATCCTGAAAATCCTGTTGCAATCGCGGCG
>CAYNUV010000410.1:0-3340 GCA_964400245.1 uncultured Ignavibacteriaceae bacterium | reverse complement strand
GACATCAAACAGGTGAATGGATATATTTGGACTCAATTTTTCAATAAAATAAGGTTAGTATGGCATCGCATAAATCAGCAAAGAAAAGAATCCGGACAAACGCCAGGAAACGCGAAGTAAATAAAAGAGTCGAATCCAAAATAAAGACTTTATACAAGAACACACTTAAAACTACAGAAATTAAACAGGCAGAAGTGCTGTATAAGGAAGCAGTTGCTTACTTAGATAAAAATAGTGTTAAAGGTAAACTTCATAGAAATAATGCATCACGTAAGAAAGCCGCTTTAACTCTCCACCTTAACAAATTACAAAAAGAAACTTCGAAGTAACCATGGTCTTGCTGAACTTGTTTCAGCATCTCCTTATAGAGCAAGATTCCGAAACAAGTTCGGAATAACATTTCTTATAAATCCTCAATCGCATCAATTCCTTCGGGAATTGGAAGATAAAATTTTATTGGTTGAAGACCACCCGATTTTTTTTCCAGCTTTTCAACCTTCTTTTTTATTATAACACTATGCTCAATATGAATTCCATCTTCAATGATGGATCCAAATACATAACTTGTACCTTTAATTAAAACACCTTTTCCTATCCTTAATGGAAAATCATCGCTCCCCGTCATATTAACACTTGATTCAATTCTCGTCCTTTCCCCGATTACAATATTTCCTTTTATAATATCTCCCGAGAGAATCTGGACATCGTTTCCGATTTTAAGTGTTTGGTTAGGAAAGCTTGAAAGATGAACACTCCGTTCTATTTCAACATTTTTCCCGAAATGCACGTTCCCATCAACAAAAACATTTCTGCGTAAAGTAAGATTGTAATTAAGCTTAACCCCTTTGCCGATATAAACCCCTTTTCCAATATAAATATCGAGAGGAACGTTTTGTTTATCCATCCTGATAATGTCTTCAACAACATTTTCATTAATAAAGAAATCATCAGGATCATTAATCTCGATTATATCTTTTAATCTTTCATAAACCTGGCTTCTTGCAAGATCTTCCATCTCCTTAAGTACTGATTTATTATTGAAGCCCATTACCACATATTGTTTCTCAGGGCTAATTGCATTTACAGAAAAACCATTCTTGTTAAAAAGAGCAATCATATCTGTTATATAAATTTCATTCTGCACATTATCACTTGAGAGAGAGTCTATCAAGCTTGTCAATTTTTTATAATCAAAAGCATAAACACCGGAATTAAATTCATTGTTCTCCAATAATTCTTTTTTAGTATAAGAATATGTTTTGCCATTATATTTTACTTTGTATGGTTTAATATCATCAAGTGCCAGAATATCTTTGTGTTCCAGGATTTCAATTACCTTTGTTTTGTCTTTTCCTGATGAACTTCCTTTTTCATCAGAATCTTTTACCCTTATAATTCTTCCATAAGAATTATTTGCAGGACTTCCATCAAAGATTCCTGTTAGCACAAGCATACCGGATTTTGTTTTTTGAAATTCATCTCTAAGCTGATTTATAGTTTCTTTATCAATCAATCCCATATCACCCGGAAGCACATAAACAATTCCATCACTAAAATTATTTACAATCTTTTCAAGAGCAATTTGTACTGCATGCCCCGTTCCGTTTTGTGTTTCCTGGTATGCAAACGCAGTTGCTTCACGTTTCCCGATTACTTCCACAACATCCACGGCCTTTATACCAACGACAACAACAATATTTATATTTTTAATTCCATTCCTGCAGGCATTATAAACGCGTTCCACTGTTGGAACTTCCCAGATTTTATGGAGCATTTTGGATTTTTGTGATTTTATTCTTTTGCCATGACCAGCTGCAAGAATAATCGCAATTTCTTTTACTTCTTTATTCAATGAAGTTGAAAAACTTTTGATCATTTTAAAGATATTTTCTTTCCCATTTTCCTGCATTAATTCTCCGGTTGATTGGGCAAAGATAAGAAAATTCAGTCTCTTTCGTTTTCAGGATTTATCCCCACTATAAGTTGATTTATAAATGTCTGCAGTCATTAGGGAAACAACAAATGCAAATACAATTGAAAGAACCGGAGAGTCTATAAAGCCAGAGAAAAAAGCTGATAAAAAAAGAGAAGAAACTGAAATTAAGGCTCCCATTACAATAGCTTTATTTCCCTTTGGTATTTTTCTTTTTAAAAATCTGAATGCAGACAAAAATACTGTTAGCAGCAAAACGATATAAGAAGCTAAACCAATAAACCCGCTCTCAAAGTAAACCTGAAATATTTGATTATGCCATCCGCCTATTCCTTTATCAGCGAATTCTTCTTTAATTGGAAAAATTCTTTTGAATGTTCCGGGTCCAAAACCAAGTGTCGGGTGTTCCCAAACTAATTCCAAAGCACCTTTATAAATTATATCCCGGTCTGATAACTGAGCCGGGGATTCAATTCTTTGGGTAACCCCTGATGAATTATTAATAAAAGAAATATATGAAAGTACTACGGCAATAATCGAAACGAACAAAAATTGTTTGACATTAATTATTTTGAAAATTAAAGCAGCCGCAATAACTAAACCAGCTATCGCAATGTTTGCTCTTCCAAGGGATGTGACAATTCCACTAAGTATCAGCGCAATGGATAAAATAATTAAATAAGAAAATTTATTTTTGATTTCACTTAGATTAAAAGTTAGTAAAGCTATTCCTAATACTGCAAGAAGATACCCTGAAAATACTGTATATCCCGAAGAAAATGATTCTGCTCTTTCGATTATTCCCAAATTAAATCTGATCAATCCAATTAAAGAATTAATTACAGAACCAGCTATAAATGAGTAAATGACTAAAAGAATTTTTTGCCGCTCTAGTGTCTTCAAATAAAAACCAATTGAAAAAACACTTAAAAAGAAAAGTGCTTCCTTATATAGAGTATGAACACTTATCTCTGGATATTCTGAAAAAATTATTGTTAGCAGTCTGATCAATCCATAAAAGCTTACTGCAATTACGAAAGTATCAATCGCTTTTTTCTTTTCGGAATTTTTTTCAAACAGCCATAATATCCCCATAACACCCGCAAATAATTGCATGGCAAAAATAGAAAGGACAAAGCTGAGCGATAGCATGATTAAAAGATAAAATGGGATACGCGAGTCACATCTGCTGGATATCATCTTTAAGTATAATTGAATTTCAGCTGATAATTTAAAGAACAACTTCTTACCGGGCAAACATATTATATTAGAAGTAAGTATTTTTACAACCACAATTACAGATAAAGATGAAGACTTTCTGGCATTTTTATAAATATCTTAAACCTTATGCTAAGCAACTTATTTTCGCCAACATTTGCATGCTTCTTTTTGTCATCTTCAATCTCC
>CAYNUV010000409.1:0-3372 GCA_964400245.1 uncultured Ignavibacteriaceae bacterium | reverse complement strand
CCAAAAATAGTATTGAATGCAAGATCCATGTTAACAATTCCCGCTGTTGTCTCACGTTCAATCCAGAAATCAGCGGGACTTAAACCCATTGAAAGATAAACCATAAAAAATGCATAAAGAATAAGACTTGCAGCAGTGAAAGAGATAAATCTTACACCTCGTCTTCCGAAGTATTCATTTATTATATCAGTCATTATAAAAACAACCGGCCATAATAAAACTCCTGCAGTAAGATTAAACGAAAGATCAAAACCAAAAATGTTAATATTTGCCGGAGAAATGTTAAAAGTTTTTTCCAGAGAAAATATTTTTACACCAATAAATTCTGCAAGAAGAGCATTTGCTATAAAGAATGATCCCAGGATATAAAAGAGCCTTGTGCTTTTTTCTTTCATGGCTTTAAGAATTTATTTATTAATTGATATGCGGAAAGATATGATTTTTAGAGGTAATCTTTAAATAGAATTTCTAGTCTTTTGTGCATATTCTTGCTAAGAAGAAATGTTACATGCTCAGCAAAGCTATTGAGTGTAACAACGGCATTTACTACAGCATCCTTGGGATGAATTTCGCGCAGTATTTTACATACATTGAGGTTCAACAATTTGATATCTTCATAAAGATCTTTAAGATTTTTTAATTCCCAATCTGGTTCTCCTCCATTTTTAGAAATAACATATTGAGCAAGCATGTACATTGAAAGTACCCTGTAATCTGTTTCCTCCAGCGTTGCAAAAGGAAGATGAAACCTCATCATAGGTTTTAGCCTGCCCATAACCGGACAATCGTTTGCTACCATAGATATTCCAAGCAGACTTCCCAATCCTACCTGGAGAGATGTTTTTTTATAATATGTCCTTTCATTTGTCTGAATTGTAACTTCAACCTCATCAAAGGAATAATAATCTTCAAAATCTGTAATTACATCATCCAAGTTAATAGCAACAGGACAATATTTGTACTTCGTTTCATCTAAAGTACAATGAGAACATTTGAAATTTGATAACTCAGTCCATTTAGGGAGAACTTCCTTTTCGGGCTTAATAACATTAAATGTTTTGTCATCTATCCTGATATTTATCTTTTTTTCTTTTCCATCCTTAAATAAAAAAGTAAAATTATAAACAAATTCAGATGTAGCAGTTTCCAATTTGGAACCATAATTTTTTTTAATTGATTTAATATAAAAATATAAAGGTATTGTGTAAATGATATAAAGCAACTTATTAAAAAAAAGCGGCATCAAATCGCAAATTAATGCCGCTTATTGAGGAGGAGAGAGATTTTGGGGAAACTATCTGCTTCTTTTATTCTTTGTATCTGTGTCGGTTTTTCTTTCTACTTTATTCTGAGTTTGATTCCTGTTTGTATTATCATTTCTTTTCTGTTCAGTCTTAATCTGTGTGTTATTCTCTTTCCTTTGCTGCTCAAAGACTTTGTTATTTTTATTTGTGTCTTCCTTCTTAACTTCACTTTTCCTATTTACTTCCGTGTTTCTTTCGATTTTTACTTCAGTCTTCTTAACATCTTTTCTTTCAACTTTCTTTTCAGGAATAAACTCTTTGTTCTCTTTTCTGACTTCGGTTTTCCGGTTTACATCTGTATTCTTTTGGGTTTTTACTTCATTCTTTTTAACATCATTTCTTTCAACTCTCTTTTCAGGAATGAATTCCTTGTTCTCATTCTTTCTTTCCAGCTTGATGTTATCATTTCGTTTCTTATCAACTTCTATTTTCTTAATCTCGGTACTATTATTTTCTTTAATCCGGACTTCTTTCTTTGTATCAGAATCTTTCTTATTTATTTCAAAATCTCTACCGGTTGATAAATTTTTTTCTTTTACTACATCAACTTTTCTTTCTTTAATATCATTATTATCTCTTTCTAATCTTACTTTAGAAACATCAAGAGTAGATCGTTTTTCTTTCTTTTCAATCTTAACATCATTGTTTCTCGTTTTAGAAAGTTCATCACGGGAAGCAACAAATGTTCTTATAACTTCAGTATCCTTGCCTCTGTACTTTTCAACTTCTTTATAATCATTTACTCTTTGTATGTCTCTTTGTCTTATATCCTGTCCGGAACGGGTTCTCACATAATCAATATCAACACCACGATTTACTATTCTTCCATCTCTGTAATCATAGTTGTTGCGGTATTTTGTTCCGTTATACACTCTGTACTTGTACTTAGGAGCTAAATAATAATTATATACATAAGGATCACAGAAACGTCCGTATCTAACAAAATGCCAGTGATTGTAAGGCAAATAGTAATCGTATGTATAATGAACTCCTATGTTAATAGAGAAGACTGCATAAGGAGGAAGAGGAGCCCAACCTATGTAATCATCATCATATCTCCATTCGACCCACGAAGGAGCCCAATCATAATCAGGAACCCATAACCAGCCATAATAATCATCATAATACCAGCGTCCATAATGATAAGCTATGTATCCGAAATCCTCATATGAATCCCAATACCAGCCATCAACGGTCCAGATCCAGCGACCACTTCTGTAAGGAGCCCATCCTTTATGAATAATTGTTGGTCTCCATACAACTAACCCTGCATCAATTTCCATCCAGGTTCCATACGGAGATAAGTTTGAATAGAAAAATCCAAACTCGAAACCTGAATGATTTAAAATTTTTGTTTCTGATTTTATGGAAGTTATAAATCCTGAAATCAGAATTGCAGTTATAATAATCAGCTTTTTCATTTTTTCACCTTACTAATATGTTTGTGATGAAATAGCCAATGATTATGCCAGCAAATTTTTATGATTTATAAGCAATAAGATTGGATTACATGAAAGGTTTGTACAAAATTATAAACAGAGAAATAATTAAATGGACAGGTCAGAATATTATCTCTTAACAACTCGTTCTTTCCATTTATAATTGCCAAAAACTCCGGCTATACCGAAAATAACTATGTACGGTATATGAAATATCTCAGCAATAAGAAAAGGTTTTAAAAGATCTTTATCGAATAGTAATTCCCCGCCTTTTTTCAGAACTGCAAATTCTAAGATAATCTTAAAAAGAAAAGAAACGATAAATGTTATTAGGAAAACTGATGAGAAAATAATTCCAAGTAAAAGCTGTATTAATAAACAAAAGTAAAAAAGAAAAATCACTACAAGCTTAAGAATAAGAAAATTGTTTATATAGAATAATCCTTTGCTTGCCCAGCGTTTTCTTTGATGATAGAATTGTGATAGAGTCCTATTAGTATGAGATGTAACAATCGCATTTCGGTTCATACAGAATTTAATTTTGTATTTTCCAGACCTTTTAATTTTCTGCATAAGAATTTCATCATCACCTGAAGAGAGATTTAAGTTGTCGGTAAAACCGTTAACAG
>CAYNUV010000408.1:0-3375 GCA_964400245.1 uncultured Ignavibacteriaceae bacterium | reverse complement strand
CTGACAAATACGAAAAGAAATTAGTTACTGATTTATCCTTTGAGGAGATAATCAATAAAGCATTAAAAACTCCACCTATTAAAAAAGGTGCTAAATAAAAAGAGCTTAGTGAAGGGGGCAACACCTTTTTTGGGAAAGGCATTGTCGGAGTGATTACCGATTCCACTAAGCCCGACCTTAACTTAACTAAAACTAATTAAACAAGTAAACTAACTATCCAGAACAAACTCTATTAAACTTTGATAATTGAACGAAAACAGGGAAGAATAAGCATTGATTTTATATTTGGTGTGTCAAGTATATAGTAGCCAAGTAATTACACGTGCAATCAGTTAATTACGGATAGATTTTTTTACTAATAGATTTGAACTGTGAAATACTTAAGGTCCATCTTTCATTACGAGCTAGAGAACCCGGAGCAATTAACTTTTCAATTACGGGCTTCCTCCCTGCTTCAAAAATTACCAAAGGTTTATAGTCAGGAGTCATTAGAACAAGAATCATTTTATCCCATTCTTTTTGAATATTGATTTTACCGGTTCTGCCACTAAGCTTTTTATTCTGCATTACCCTCCCTTTGATCTGAATTTTGTTACCGGCTTTGTCTATTGCATCATAGCCAGCTTCCCTAACTTTTACAAGTGCAAGGTCTAATAATTCGGCTGCTATCATTTCTGCTACTTCACCAGCTATACCTAGGGGTTTGCCTGTTAACTTGTAGTATTTGGCGGCCAGAGTGCAGGCGGAGGATATTATTTGTTTGAGTTCGGAATTCATTTAAGCAAAAATAGAGAAAGATCAGATAAATACAGGAAGAATATAAATTGAAAAAAAGAAAATTTTGGGGTTTGCAATTGATTGCAAAGTATAATAATCCAGATATGTTTTCCTTTATTTATTATTTTACTGAATAGAACTATGGGAGATCGAAGCAATTATCATAATTATCTGGTTTACATCTTTGTATTCTGCTAATGGTTTTTTTAAAGCCTTTTATAAAACCATACTTTTGAAAAGCCAGAATAGAATAATTAGAACAGGATGGATGAAAACGGCAAATAACATTGAATTTTTTATCTAATACGGTAGATACGAATTTTTGATAAAAACTTCTAATCATTAAAATTGTCAACTTACTTAATAAGGCATCTAAGGATTTCATTTTCTATCCCTTAAATTTCTCTACCCTTTGTTCGTAGTCTGAGGAACCGCACTTAGGAACATCTTTGAAGGTTAGACAATTCACTGACGATAGCGTCTCGATTTCTTTGTGATTTTGCTTCTGCCTCCGCAATCTAAAATATCGAAGGTTCTACAACATATATCAGTGTTATAACCGCATTTTTTGCTTTTTATTTTGTGTTCTCGCGATACTAAAGAATACCAAGTGTTACCGCAAGATTTACAAATTCAGACGTATTGTTCAGGCATATAAACTTAAAATCATTAATATATTTTCTAAGTAAGTTTCTCCAGTGTATAATTTGGTATTAAACTAATTAAAATATTTTACAATAAAAAAGAAAAAAATATTTTCTTATAATAAATTTACCGCCTGAAAAAGATTCTCATTTTGTAAATGTGAATAAATTTGAGTTGTCTTAAGATCTTCATGCCCAAGCAATTCTTTAACCACATACAAGGAAACATTCTTTTGAACTAAGTTAGAAGCAAACGAATGACGGCAGCTATGGAAATGAAAAGCTTCAGGTAAGCCCGCCTTCCTTACAGACTTTTTAAACTGCTTGCTAATATAATCCTCATTTAATTTTTCATTGGAATTTTTAGCAAAAAGATATTGATTATGACTAAATATTTTGGGAAAACAATTAATTAGTATTTTATGAACTCTGTCGTTAGTAGGAATAATTCTTTCCTTTTTATTTTTCGTTGTAAAAGTCTCTGAGTTTTGAACTTTAATAATTCTTGTGTTTAAATCTATAGCTGCCCATTTTAAATTTGTTAACTCTGATAACCTTAAACCTGAAAAATATGCTATCGTGAAAAAATCCTTAAGCAACAGTGAATTTGTATTATCCAGAATTTGTTGAAATTCAATATAACTTATAAATGCAGGATGATTTTTAGGAAGCTTAGGAAGTTTAACTTTTTTTAGTGGATTATTTTCTAAATAATTCCAATCAACAGCTTTTGAAAAGGCAGCTTTTAAAGTTCTGTAATAAAGTGCAGTTGCATATTTAGACCGTGAATAAGTGAAAGTGACAAACTTATCTAAGGTTCTATTATCAATTCTTATTAAAGGTAGATTTCCTGTAAAAGAAATTAACTGAGAGAAAGAGAGAAGCACAGAACGAATATATTTTTTTGATTTGGTTGAATTGATATATTTTAAATATTCTTCTTTAAAATTTTCTAATCGAATAGCTTTGATAATTAACTTCTGTTCTTTTATTTCTATTTCATCCGGATTAAAAGAAGCAAGAAAATTTTCAGCTTCAATACGATTTTTTGACCTTGTTGAGATGGTAGTTCTTAATCCATCTCTTTCATAAGTAAGTTGGTAGTAGGGCGATTTTTTTGTGAGAGAAAGAAACATTATATTAACTCCTTCCTACTGGTAGGGAGAAGGTAGGGAGTATAAAGAAAAGTATTAAAACCCTTAGAAACTAAAAGGAAAATAAAGAAATCCGCCTGTCTCTTAATCAGCAGGTCGCGGGTTCGAGTCCCGCAGGGTGCACAATTTAAGCTAAAAACGCAACTTTTTCATTTTTCATCTCCTTGTCATCGACTAAATTTGACCTAAAAAGTATCATATTCCCGAATACAACTATGTCAAAAACTATGTCAATCCTTGGAATAAACTTTTAGAAAATAAATTTGACAATTAAGAAAAGGGAACCAGCAGTTTATTTCCCTGCTGGTTTAGGTAGGTCGGGTCTTTTGAATTTCTTAAGCTCTTCTTTCATTTTATTAACCGTTATCTGGTTGTAATACTTATCAGCCGTATTACCATGCTCGTGTCCTACCAACTCTCGCACGACTGATGCATCCATATCGAACCTGGATCTGCAAAGAGTAATAAATGTTTTACGGAAGGTTCTGGCTGAATATCCATTACCTTTTAGTTTTATCTCATCTAAATACCTGGTGACAGCTTTCCCCAAATTTTCTACTGATGCATATTCCAATATTACTCCAGATCCTATTTCCCTTATCCGGTTGCGAAGTATTGGAACAAGGATTACTGCAAGCTGATGTCCGTGGTTGTTTAGTGTACCATATGCATATGCAACTTAGCTACCAAGGAGTCGCCCATTCAGGTTATTCAGCAGTACCAGGCAATAAACAGCCTTTGTTCATTGCTTCTCTTAACCTGTTAATCATTTAGAGAGTTTATCAATAATTGCAGCAAGC
>CAYNUV010000407.1:0-3375 GCA_964400245.1 uncultured Ignavibacteriaceae bacterium | reverse complement strand
TAAACCCATTTGTACCCAGCATAGCCATTGCCATTGTTGATTTACCTCCTCCTGGTGGAATCGGTAAAAGTATTGCAGTATCCTTATAAGAAAGTGCGAGCGCATGCACTCTTAAATATCCTTTCTTATCACAGAACTGTCCAAACAACGAAATAACCAACAAGTAAAATGCTTCATTTAAAAAATTAGTATCGCATCCGTAAATATGATATTTTGATTCTGCCATGTCTTCTATGACAACACCCTTACCGAAGTAATCAATTATTTTTTGACCATTTTGCCTATACACAATATTTCGGGGAGTTGAAAAACTTGCTCTAATACTTGGGAAAGAATTATAAGGTGGATATTTCTGCTCAATATTTACTATTATTTCCGGAGCCTTTTCTTTAGAAAGAAAAAATTTAAATGGTCTTACAAGTTCTTCCAAAAGATTATCAGGTTCACATTGAACCTTTATTACCAATTCGTGAATATCAATTATCATAAAATTATTTTTGAAAGGAGTGTGAGATTAATTCAAAGAGATACCGGATGAAACAAGAGATTTATTAATATCAGATGAGAATGTTTTCAGCAAGCTGTAAGTATCCCGGCTTAATTTTTCTCCATCAACCTGATCGTTATTGTTTGTTAAGTCATCAATGTGCCGAATATATTGCGGGTAAAATTTTTTACATTCATCTATGCAATGATTATACCTTGGTTCAAGAATAGATTTTTCAAGATAAAGTTTAAGGAATAATCCTCTTTTAGCTTTTGAGCTAAAACCATTCTGTATAAAATTTCTAATATTGCTCTGTAAGATCAATGATTTGTTTTTTGGAAAGAGCAGTATATTACCAATTTCGTCAGCGAGAGACTTGCTGTAGAAATAGTAATCCGGTTGTTTAACTTTCAGAAAAACATCCTCTCCGAAAAGAACTTTTCTTCCATCACATAATTGGGAATAGGTGAATGGACTATAAATCCTCAAGTAATATTCAAATATTGCGAAGTTTAAAATTATCGGTCTTATCTTGTGATGATTAAAAATTTTATATATAGTTTTAATGCAATCAATAATTTCATCGTCCTTTAAACCGTCTTTCAAAATAATAAACCTTGTTGTATAAGAGATAGTGAAGGAATCTATTTTATCCTTGTATTTATTCAGTTTACTGAGATCAATTTCCTGATCTGCAGATTTAAATTCTTCATCAATTGCACCAGGTAAAAATTTATTCTGCTTAAAATCCTTCTCTTCTAAGAATGCAGGGAGCTTTATATTTTTTATGGATGATTCCAATCCTTTGATAACAGAGTAAAATAATTCTGCTTTTCTTTTTAAACCCGTTTGGTTTAATCTTCTCCTGTTATCGTTGAACGGAGAACCTGAATACTTCAAGATCTTTGATACTAATCTTGACAGTTCTGCGTTTATAATAAAATCAGAATTACCACTGGAATAGAATTTAGGAATAAAATACTCCAGGTAATTCGTAACAGCATAATTAAGTGAATCAACAGCAATCATATTCTGATCTGACTTATAACTGCTTTTAACGGTTTCTTCTCCATAAAGCAGCTTCCAATTTCTTGCTTCATATCCCCTGATTGTAAACCTGGTCCAGCTTTCAATTTCAGTTTCATCCAGTATATCAACTTCACCCAGCATGGGAAAATATTTTTTTAATCTTTCAAATTTCTCCCAGAAAGATTTCAAAAAGTTAAAGCTTCCTTCAGGCATTAGATTACTATCTATGATAATAGTAAGGTCAATATCACTTATAGCAGGAACCCAATTTTTTTTTGACATTCCATGACGAAGGTAAATACTCTTAATTTCATTAAAAGAACTAAAAGAATAAATGAAAGTTTTAACAGCAAAATGATACGGTATCTTGTTCAAATAAATAAAAGGCCAAACAGAATTTGTTTTAAGAACAAACACCCTGATTAAATCTCTGATATTCATTTATCTTGCTTCTCTCCCTCAACTACAACCGAGCATAATTGATTTTTGCACGCTTTGGGAAGTTCTCCTTTACTAAAAGATTCTCTCATTTCAACAAGCTTTGGAGAATTCCATATTTCCTGAATTGGAGTTGTGTTGATGTTTCCTATTCTTACCTGTGCATAACAGGGACAGCAAATACAATCCCCATTAGTTCTCACACTAAAAATTCCTGTCCAGGGTTCATTGCAAAAATAATTTGGCTTCATAAATTTTTTAAAGTAAAAGAATCTCGTTGTCAATTCCTTCTTCTCGACATTTCTCAGATGCTTGATTCATAATATCATTATACTCATCAGCAAAAAACTCACATGATTGTTCTTTACCATTAAATGTCCAGCCGGTGGTATTTTCTACAATCCAATCTCTTACGTGGCGAACAGGATGAAATTGAATACTGTGTGGTATCATCGGCTTAACAAAATCTATGAAAGGAAGAACTTCATTTAAATTTTCTTTCATAACCACATAAATAAAAATCTGTCTCATCTCTAGTTTGCCTCTCGCAGTTATTGAAAATCTTTCAAGATTTCTTTTTACATGTTCAAACTGATCCTGTCCGCGAATCTTAAAATACATTTCAGGTGTTGCTGCATCAATCGAGCATTTCAGGTTCAATGAATGTAATGAAAGAAGCTTATTGCACATCCTCTCATTAAGTATGGTTGCATTTGTATTAATTGTTATATCAATGGGATATTGGGAGATAAGATTCAAAACTTCATTGATGTGTGGGTACATCAATGGCTCACCACCAATTAATGTAAGATGCTCGGCATAAGGTTTTATTTGTTCAAAGAACTGAACAAATTTTTCATAAGGAAGAATGTCTTTAGAATGTGAACCATCCGGCATGCACATTATACACTTTTGGTTGCAAGGCATATATAAGTGTATATGGTAATAATAGGGCATGCTGTTGACTGTTAGTAATTTATCATTGCACTCATTAGTGATTGCGGCTTTATTATTAATAACACTAACCTCAAACATTTCTCACCTTAGGGTATTATTATAAAAAATTATTTGCGTTACGGACTCACTTCTTTTAATAGAAGTAAGTTTTTTTATTTCAGGTAAAAGCTGTCGAAAGATAATTTCATTTGCTTTGCTGTTCCAATGGCCATCTTCGCCGCTGATTATAAACTCATCATTCTTATCATCAAGATTAATTAAAAAAAACCCGATACTACTTTGAATGCAAAAATCTTGAAGATTTTTATTTTCCAAATTAGGGTTTGAACAAAGAACAATCATAGCATTATTTCTCTGATTTGCAATATCTCTGGCTTTCAAAAGTAATTTATTTACCAAATCATTAGTTTTTATTTCCGGCTTATTTTGATCTGTTTTTTCTTTTTTATAGTTAATTACATTTA
>CAYNUV010000406.1:0-3393 GCA_964400245.1 uncultured Ignavibacteriaceae bacterium | reverse complement strand
ACAAACTCAACTGCTTCATTAACAGCAGCGTAATCGGGAACTCTATCTAAAAAAAGAATCTGGTAAAGAGCAACACGAAGCCCGTTCTTAAGATTTGGTATTGCCTTGGAAAATTGCCCTTTATAAAAACCATTAAGCACCCAATCCAGTCTTCCCATCCATCTTATGACACCATGAACAATTTCAAAAAGCAAAGCTTTATCGGGCCCGCTGAGCTCCGAATTCTTCATTTCATGATCAAGCAGCTTATCAAGATAGCTGTCCGTTCTCTCAACATGGTTAAGAACTTTAACTGCTAATCCTCTTACACCTTCATACAAATCTTTTATTTTATGTTCTTCAAGCTGAGTCATATATTAAACCGGGATCGTATTTCTTTCCTTTGTTGTTAATTCGAATATCTTATGGAAAAGCTTTTCTTCATCTTCACTCATAATTTTATTTCTTCTTGCCATAACTATTTTTGCAGTTTCAATACTTTTATTAACATCATAAATTTTAGATTTTCCGGCTCCTCCCCATGTAAAAGACGGCATAAATTTATCCGGAAAACCTGCATCAAAAATATTACATGAAAATCCAACAATTGTTCCTGTATTAAACATAGTATTTATTGCTGACTTAGAATGATCTCCCATAATCAATCCTATAAACTGGGAGCCGCTGTCAACCATTTTCCCATTTACATAAATTTTTATTGTGCTGTAATTATTTTTCAAATCGCTGTTGTTAGTATCGGCACCAAGATTTACCCAGCTGCCAAGATATGAGTGTCCTAAAAAACCAGCATGCTGTTTATTGCTGTAAGGCATAATGATTGAGCCCTCAACTTCACCACCTATTTTGCAAACTCCGCCAATACTTACATTCTCATAAATTGAAGCAGAACTTTTTATTTTTGATGATTCTCCGATATAAGCCGGTCCTTTAATTACAGCATTTGGAAATATTTCAACATTCTTATCAATATAAACAGGGCCCTTTGAAGCATCAATTACAACTCCTGGTTTAACAACAGCGTCTTTCTCAATAATAATTTCTTTTTTTTCAACAAGATGAACTCCTTCAAAAACTTTACCTTCAATTCTCTTTTGATTTTTCTTTTTTCTTTTGTTGAATTGAAATTCAAACTCGTTGTTTAGTTCTTTAGAATTATAATTAATTAAGTCCCATATATAATTAAAAGTTTTTGCTTCAACTTCTTCAACAGGAATTCCAACAAAATTCTCTATATCAATAGAATCTTTTATATTATTTTTAAAGGATTCTAATTTTGAACCTGACAAATAAACTGCAACAACTGTGTCGCCGCAAACAAGTACAATATTCTCTTTCTTCTTTTTTAAGATTTTTGCAAGATTGTCATCAATTAATGCTCTTCCATTAATAAACAAACATCCGTCATCTTCAAAAGAATTAACAATTACACCTGGATTATATTGCGATACAACATTTTTAAGATAAGCCCTGCAGTGAAGTGAGTGTTTAAATGATGGAAACATTCTGAGGATCTTATCTTTTAAAGATGTGTATCCGCAGATAAGATCATATACAGGTCTGGAATATGTAATTGGTAAAAAGTTTGAAACTTTTTTATCTTCAAAGATACAAAGCTGCATTTTGTTTCTATAAGAATAATTTGCTGTTTAATTTAATATTTTTTGTGGTAAGAATCTTTAGAGGTTTAGAAATAGCTTACCTCTCTAAAAAAACTCGCTGAGCAGTTTTGATTTTGGTGCAGGCTTTGAAAAAAAACTTTTCTTTAAAAATGAAAAAGCCAGGCTTTACCCGGCTTATTGAACATCACACAAAAAAATATATTCTATTTTTTTGAATATTTCCTTTTGAATTTCTCGACTCTTCCTGCAGTATCAAGAAGCTTTTGCTTTCCTGTAAAGAACGGATGAGAAGCGCTTGATATTTCTAATTTTATTACCGGATAAGTTTTCCCATCTTCCCATTGAATTGTTTCATTAGTTTTAATTGTTGAACGGGTTAATATTGCATAATTTGCCGAAGCGTCTTGGAAAACTACAGGTCTGTATTCAGGATGAATTCCTTTTTTCATTTATCAGAAAACCTTAAATAATTGTTCTAAAATTGTGGACTTAATATAAAGAAGTCGATAGTGAATTCCAATGCTACATGAACTGAAAAATGCCGGAAATCAATTGTTTCTGTTGCTTTCAAGAAGTTTTGTAAACTGTTCTTTTAACAATTTAATTTGGTTCTGTTCTTCTTTACTAAGATTAACCTGCCTGAAGTTCAATCCTTTCTTGTTAATCAAATAATAATTATTTGAAAAGTATAAATTAGTATCCTTTTCAAGGAATGGAGAATCATTTCTTTCATCTCTAACCTCTGTTATGTTTGAATACGCGTCTTCTTCACTTCTTTGACTCCCCATACTATAACTAACAGGCAAGTAAATTACGAGTATATCATCTGTGCTTATAAAATCTTCACGCATTTTGGGTTCCATCAACATCGGATCTTCCAAATCATTATTATTAGTCAAAATAAAAAACAGTACAACAGCACTTATGGCTAATGCTGCTGAAGGGACAAGCCTGGATGGTATAAAAAAATTCTTCCATAAAGGTTTTTTCTTTTCAACGATCTGAGAATTGATTTTTCTCTGTAATTCAGTTTCAAAATTCTTTGGAGCATTTACTTTTTGGAGACCTTTTAAAGATTCAATAATATCTTTGTATTTAAGATCATCATCATCATTGTTAATCATAATTAAACCTATTCTTTATAAATATTTTTTAAAAGTTTTTGCAATTGTGCTCTACCTCTGTTTATCCTTGATTTAACAGTACCAACATTTAAACCTGTTATTTCTGCAATCTCCTCATACGATAATTCCTGGATGTCTCTCAGGATTACAACTTCCCTGTAAGCAGCCGAAATTTTAAGCAATGCATCCTGGATTATTTTATCTTTTATTCCACTATCAGTTATGACGTCGGGACGATAACTTTCATCCGGGATATCATAAGTTTCATCTTTTTCATCACCATAGGAATTAATTGAAAAAATTTTTCTTCTTTTTCTTCGTTGATACTCAGTCCGCGCTAAATTTCCGGCAATAGTATAAATCCAAGTTGAGAATTTTGCAACTGAATTATACGAATCTTTATACCTGTAAACTTTTATCATAGTTTCTTGCACTATATCCGTACAAGCTTCATAGTCTCCAACAAACCTGAAAACATAATTCATTAAAGGATTTTTATACCTCTGAACCAGAATTTCGAAAGCTTTTATTGTATCATTTTTCTGATATTCAATGATCAGTTCTTCATCCGAAAGATCCTTAAAATTTATTTCGGTCAAATGGCTTATACTTTCGGGTTTGTTAATTGTTTCCAGAATTAGGCAACAAAT
>CAYNUV010000405.1:0-3394 GCA_964400245.1 uncultured Ignavibacteriaceae bacterium | reverse complement strand
GCCTACTATAAACTGGAAACATTCTATCATACTTTTTGCTAGCGGTTCAAATAAAGGTTCTTCTAAATATTTATAATCTTTCTTTAGAAATAATATTTTTAATTTAGGTGTGGGATGAGAAAAGAAAGAAGTGAAAGAATAAAGATGATAATATTTTATTGCATTTTCATTCATTCGCTGTCTCATACTTGGTGATGATTTAAAAACTATTTTACCATTTTTATCTTCAATTAAGAAAGGATTATCTTTCTTTTCTTTCTCTATAGCATCCCTTATTATTTTTACTGCCTCTGGTTTCCATACTGGATTTTCAGAATTTAAATTTTCTTCCATCTTTTCTAACTCTCGTTCATATAAATATGAAGAATTGCCCTCTAATCTATAAATTCTTTCATTAATTTCTTTCTTATTCTTAGTTTCAGTTACCCAATTTAAACTAAAAAAACTTTCAATTATGATTCTAAGTAAAGAAGCTACTGAAGCATACTGCTTCTTCTTTAATAAAATAGATATAGAAGAAGAATTTTGAGAAAGTAAAAATATTAAAGTTAAGTTATATGAAGCGAATGGTTCGTCTTCTTTATTTATATTATTGTCAACCAAAGTATTAGCAAAAGATTGGAGAAGAGATGAAGTTTTATTAAAATATTTAGCAAATTCTTTCAAGATTTGTTACCAAAATAAACTATTATTTAAACCGAATTTATTATCAGAATTATTTTATATTTGAGCAACTCCGAGCCCTAAATTTCAGCAATTATTTTGGTTAAATTCAATAAAGATTCTTAAAATTTAAAAAGGTTAGTTTACTGTCTTACTCTCGGCAAATTTACTAAACCGGCAGCGAGAAAAATTAAGTTTGCAAACCATGCTGTTATCAATGGATCAAGTGCGCCGTTCTTTCCAAATGCTTGGCTTATCTTCATAAAAACCAAGTAAATAAAAGTAACAAGTATATTTATTCCAACCTGGACTGCAAGCCCGCCGCGCCTTTTATTCGCAGATATCGGCAATCCGAAAATAACACAAACCAAACTCGCCATCGGGAAAGAAAATCTTGAGTAATATTCAATTAAAGTTCCTGTAGGATCATTGCCTGCTTCTTCCTGCGATTTAATAAAGTTTCTCAGATCAGAAATATTCATCTCTTCAGGTTTTTGCTGCTTCGTTAGAAGATCGGAAGGAGTAAAATTTAAATCTGTTATTTTAAGAGTGTCAAAATAATTTGCCGACTGTTGTGAATCATTAAAAAATCTTTCAACTCCATTCTTAGCAATCCAGCTATGTGTTGTTGAATCATAGATCATATTCACAGCATCAATACGTGATAACATTTTTGTTAAATCATTAGCATCAAACTCCTGGAGACTTATCCTGTTTGCCTGGTTTGAATAAAGATCAAAGAAAGAAATATTTACAATTGTTGTTTTAGAGTCCTGGAAAAAAATGTTACTGCCGGCAAAAATATTTCCTTTATTAAGATATTTCCTTTCAATATTTACTTTAGTTTGATTTGCCTCCGGTACAACATATCCCACAAAATAAATTGAGAGCAAGCTTATTAAAAAAGTTGTAACGAGAAATGGAGTCATAAACCTGTACAAGCTAACACCGCTTGCTTTGATCGCAGTAAGTTCACTAAGGTTAGCCATTTTACCTGCTGTAAACAATGCAGCAAACAAAACCGAAACAGGCGTCATCAGTTTTATTATTTCCGGGGAGAAGACTAAATAATATTGCAGAACAATACTTGTTTCAACATTCTGGTCAATAAAATCATCAATGTTTTCAACTAGGTCTATTACAACAAAAATCAAAGTAAAAGCCAAAAGCCCGAAGAAGATAGTCTGGACAAATTGTTTTACTAAATATTTGTCAATAATTTTCATTCTGGTTTTCTTCTTCGTTTCTTAATTGCTTGGGGATTATTTTTTTAAGGAATGAAAAATTAAGTGTAACAGTTTCTCTTACAGATTTTATTGTAAGAAGTACTCCCGCAATGCCAAGTAAAATATTTGCGGTCCACATTCCCCAAAAAGGAGAGAAGAACCCGCGCTCACTTAATTTTTCACCGCCAATTAAGAAAGCCCAGTAAATCACAAAGAAAAACAAGCTGACACTTGCAGCTATTCCAAAGCCTCCTTTTTTAACCATTACTCCCAAAGGTGCACCTATCAGAACAAAAACAATACAAGCTGCAGGAATGGAATATTTCTTATGAACTTCAACCATATATTTATCAATTTCAGCTTGAACATACTCCACTCTTTTGAAGTTAGAGTTTATAAGATTTTTTGAAGTCCTAACCTGGTTTAACAATTTTACATAAGCTAATTCATTGCCTGTTTTTTTATTCTCTTTTTTTACGATGGCGGAATTTTTAAGAAACATTTGATTTGCAATTTCCTGCTGAAGGTATTTTTCGTATTCGTCCCGTTTCTTTTTAAGGCTATCAACAATTACAAGCATATCTGCAGTACTTAATTCTCTTTCACCTCTTATACCTGCGGTGGATTGCTGAAAAGAGAACTGCTCTGCATCCATTGTTATACGGTGATTTGTAAATACTAATTTTCTGTATGAATTTGTTTCATAAACATCAGACTCATGAATTTCACCATTAGTGAGATCCATTATCAATTTTGACTGGTCTTTAGAAATAAATATTTTTCCTTTTTCCGCAGTAACAACATTTATCTTATTGGGATTTGTGTAATCATATATCGTTACCTGTTTAAGATTGTTTGATTTGGAATCAACATCTCTTGCAAGTATAGCATAATTTGAAACTTCCTGTGAAAAAAATCCCGGCTCAAGTGAGAGTGTCGGTTTTTTTCTTGAAATATCCTGCATTAAAAGTTTTGCCTGGTGGTTTGCATCAGGAAGAACATCATTATTAAAAAGCACCAGCAGGTATCCGACAACAACACTTCCAAGCAATGGGAAAATAATCATTCTGTATAAGCTAACACCCGAAGATTTTATAATTGTTATTTCATTGTTCTGGGATAAATTTCCGAAAGCCATTAATACAGCAATAAGTGTTGCCATCGGAACAACAAGAGCAACCATCCAGGATAAGTTGAATAAGATTAATTGAATAATAATCCATGTGTCTAATCCTTTTCCCACCAGTCTGTCTGCAAATTTCATAAGGAATTGAAGAAGAAAAATGCAGAACAAAGTGAGAAGAGAAAAAACAAACGGGATAAGATGAGCCCTTAGAATATATTTATGCAACAACATATTATAGAATATAATTAAGTAGGTATGGTTTAACAAGGGGAAGTTGTTTACAAAAAATAAAATAATGAATTGAATCGTTTTAATTTTTCACGGCAATTAACTATGTTAGGAATTAATAATATCATTATTATAGCAGTGTGTTGCTGCA
>CAYNUV010000404.1:0-3412 GCA_964400245.1 uncultured Ignavibacteriaceae bacterium | reverse complement strand
AATGTGTAGTTATTCATTTCAGTTGTTGTCCCGTATCCTTTTACAAACCCTGCTTTTTCCCAAACAACTTCATTATCCATTCTTCTTTCTATTTCAAAACCATTGTTGTTAATTTCAGTTGCTGTAATCCAGTTTAAGACGACTGAATTATTATCTACATTTGCACTGAATGAAATAAGTTCAACAGGGACAGGAGCGAAAATAGAAACACTTATATCATCAACGTACCATCCATCTTCTTCGACAGAATTATCACTTCGGAAATAAAAACGCAACTTAATTGTTTGTCCTGTATAATCCGAGAGATCCATAATTTCATGAACCCAGGTAGTTTGTGTATCATCATAAAGCGGAAGACCATTTGGTTGGAATGATCCTGTACCTGGTTGAGTATAATTTCCTTCAAGTGCAATCCATGTTGAGCCGCTGTTTGTTGAGATTTGAACCATTCCGTAATCCCAATCATTCTCAATACTCCATTGAGTTTCAAATTCAAGATAAGCACCAAAAGCATTTGCCAGATTAATGTTCCCGGTATAAGTTAAATCAGAAATGGTATTGCTAATATAATTTCCCGAAGGCGAATCTGTAAATGAACTTGGTGGGGAAGTATATTTTGATGAAGCTGTTCCCCAGGTGCCAGTATGGGACCAGTTGTTAAGATTAGATGCGTTATCAATTAAAGCATAAGTTGTAGGGCCAACATAGAACTGGTAAAATTCTATTGGAGGAATATTTCCGGGAGGATTAAAACCACTTCCGCCAGCAGGCAATGTAACAACAATGGAAGAATTTTCATCCTGCACAGCAATATAATATTGCACTTTTGATCCTAAAGGTGGAGCAGGAATTGTAAAATTAAAAGTTGTATTATCACGCGCAGGTGTTCCAACAACTTCATTGAATTCTCCAAAGCCACTGCCCGTATCAATTCTGAAATATAATCTTGGGGTACCTAATCCTGAACCAATATCCAGCCCGGTAATAACTTGTATGGATGTTTCAATATTCTGAGAGATCTCTATCGAAGTAATTGGAGTGTGAATAATATTTATATTCAGGTTGAAAGCATAAGTTGCCAGAGTACCGGTTGCAAGTTGCGACATTTTGTGAAAGTAAGGTTGGTTAAAGTATAAAACCTTATCATTGGTTGTATGATAATATTGATTGAAATCATTATCATCCTCTATTAACAAAACCGCAGCGTAACCATTTGAAAGAAATGATTCATGATCGCTGTATGGCTGAGACGGTACTTCAACAATATTCAGATCAATATTATAAAGGTTATTTACTTCAACTAACTTATCATACATTCCCATTGTTATTCCAACATCATCCGTATGGATGTTAATAACATCATTACTGTTAGAGTCCCATGCAATCATATCCAGATTTATTACGCCGATAATTGAATCGCCTGCAGAAGCGGCTTGCGTTGCATAATAATCACTTCCGATTAATCCTTGCTCTTCTTCATCCCATAATGCATAAAGAATTGTAAAAGGAAATGAATACTGGGAGAGAACTCTTGCGGCTTCAATAACAGCGGCAGTTCCGCTGGCGTTATCATCTGCGCCCGGTGCAGTTGTTCCACTGGGCATATCATCATAGTGAGCGCATATTATAAATTTTTGTGCAGGCAACTCTGTTCCTGTTTGTGTACCTATAACATTTTTTCCTGATGAAGAAAAAGACTGAAGGGTTGTTGTCAATCCATAAGATTGGAGTTTTTGCCTGATATAATCTTTAGCAAGCTCATTGCCCGGTTGATATTTATTACGTGAAATAATTGTAACAAGTGAACCATTGACTGAAGTTTGAACTTCACCGGAAAGTTCTTTTACAAAATAAATAAGTGAATCCTGGTTTACAGCATTAACTATTTGCTGAACTGTTGTAACCTGGGATAATGATGTTAAACAAAAAGATAAGAAAAAGACGGAGGTCAGTAAAGATTTTTTCATATAAATGCCCTGTATTAGCTGAATGGGAAACTAATTGAGAACGGTATTAACAATATTTATACCGATAAGGTTTTTATTGAAGTAAGAAAATTTTTTTTAATTGAAGATGTTTTATTGATATAAATAAAAACAATTATTATAAGATTAACTTCTTTAGTAAACTGTTGAAAAGGTTGAAATCTAAATTTTTTTTGGTTAAAACTGGGATTAATCCCGGTGTTACTTTGTAAAAACATTTTTATAAACTGTTTCAACAGTTTTAAGAATTATGGGATTTTACAAAAGAAATTATCAGTAATGAGATTTCGATCTTCATTAATGAGAAGATAATTGATAAAAGAGGAGTGTTGTTAAAGCACAAGTTTCTTATATCAGATTCTCTTCAACACTTTCATAAAGTTTATCTATTTCGTTTTGCAGTACAATTGTTTTGGAAAGTGCTGTAAGAATTTTACAATAAGTTTGTACTTCTTCTGAATCAAGTGTCCTACCTTTTCTGTCTTTTAACCATTTCTCACAGACTTGATAACCTCCGATTTGATACTGCCAAACTTCATCTTTCACATTTTCAAAATATTGATCTTTATTAATCCAGACTTTTTCATTTTCATATTTCAGTTTATCAACTTTATAATTCCCAGGTATAGGAAATTTTGAAATAATTTTCTCAAGCTCTTTTGATTTCAGCAAGTGTAAATCTGCAATCCGTTTACCAAGATTACCAAGCTGAATAAAGAGTTTATAATTTTTTGTAAATGGAACTCGTGGGAAATCTATCTTTAAGAATTCTGCATATTTGGTTCTGTAAGTATTGCTGTAAAGAATTGCATAGATGTAATAGAATATATTTTTAGAACCAAATCCTTCTTCCTTCTTTTCTGCTTCTAATGCTTCTAAAGGATTTAGAAATGATTTTTTAAATGCTCTTACAAGTGAAACTATCAAATCCTTTGGAATATTTGGGACTATTGCCTGGTATTCTTCTTCCGGTTCAAACATTAAAAGCTGGTTGAATTTTGCTTTTTTCTTTGAATCTGATTTTATATAAATATAGAGAGGGAAAACAACTTCACCACCTCTTCTAAAAAGATTTAAATCAACAATTGAGTCAGAAACGAAAATCATATTGATCTGAACCTATGACGCTAGACTGACGACCGACACTTAAAGCAATATTCTCTTCAAGTAATTGATTCATCACATCTTTTCTTGAGCGTTCGATCATTTCATCGTGATAGAAAATCCATCGTTCATCAAAAGGACGGTAAAGAATTTTAGTTATGGATTCTTTCCAGTCCAAATCTTTTCGTAGCTTTTCTCTTTGCTCTTTTATTTTCCAGCTTTGATTTTCGTTTAAATCATACGTCTGCTTGATTATATCATCATCAATTTTAGGGTTACGAAATTCTTCAATTCTTCTTTCTAATTTCTTTTTATCAAAATCA
>CAYNUV010000403.1:0-3426 GCA_964400245.1 uncultured Ignavibacteriaceae bacterium | reverse complement strand
GATCAGTTAAATCTTTTGTCTTCATTATTATTAGTTTGTTGTAACTTTACCTGTGATGGTTGTAAATTTATCAAACAAAATAAATAAATCATAGTCATCTAATTTTGCTGATAATCTGAAAGAACTATTTGGAACCATTAAAAAAATCTTCAGTTGATAAAAATCCTTTTAAACAATTTACCAAATGGTATAATGTTGTTTTGTATTCCGGTATTAAAGAACCATCTGCTATGACTCTTTCAACTGCAAGTAAAGAAGGAGTTCCGTCTTCAAGAACTGTTTTACTTAAAGGTTATGACGAAACCGGTTTCCTGTTTTTTACAAATTATGAAAGCAGAAAGGGGAGAGAGTTAATTCAAAATCCTGTTGCTGAATTATTGTTTTACTGGATGAACTTAGACAGGCAGGTTAGAATTTTTGGAAAGGTTGAAAAGACAAGAAAAGAAGAATCAGAAAAATATTTTATTACAAGACCTTTACAAAGTCGAATCGGTGCTTGGGCATCCAAACAAAGCGAAATAATTTCCAACAGGGAATACTTAGAAAAAAGATTTGCTGAGTTTGAAGAAAAGTTTAAAGATGATATTCCTCTTCCTTCAAATTGGGGAGGTTTCAGATTAATTCCCCAAAGATTTGAATTCTGGCAAGGAAGAGTTAGCAGGCTCCATGACAGAATTTGTTATATAAAGAAAAAGAATGAATGGGAGATAGTTCGTCTATCACCATAGAGTTTAGAATGACATCTTCACGAAAGATGTCATCTTTACTTATAAAATTCTAATCACTTTCTTTGCTAATCATTTGTCTTATCTGAAACATACCAAATAATTTAAGTACAAGAGGAATAAGAGCAGAAGCTGCCGTAATAATTGTTAGTGTGTTTGTATATATTTCACTTTGAGTAGAAAACAGGAAGATCATAATTCCCAAAAGAATTATAAAGATAGGAACCCTGAATTTTTGCCAGCCGCTTTGAGATTCCTGTTCTTTCCAATATACTTCTTCCGGATGATTGACTTCTAAAATAAAGCGTGTAAACAATGTGTTGTAGGGTTTTAAATTCGGTTCACGTTTTATTAATCCTCTGCGAAGCAATAGTTCTACAATAGGTAAATTAACTATAGCCGTAAACCTGTCTTCAGCTAATCGTACAAGTACTAATTTTCCATCCATAGAGCAAGAGTTCCAGAGAAACTGATGATATGATCTTGTCCTGTCCATTGTTAGATCAAATAAGTTGGAGTAGTTCAAATCTTTACTCTTATGAATTTCTCTTAGCTCATCCGCAACTGATAATATTTCAGAATGAAAAATTTTAACGGTATCATTTTCAAGTTCCTGTTCTATAAACTCATCCGATGTTGGTGTAGTGACAAACAAAGATTTTATAAATCCCAAAAGAGAAAGATCATTTAGAGTAATCGTGTTTGAGTGTTTACTTGCTTCTGCGTTATACTTGGTGGTAGAAATAAATCCACATAGAATATCTTTCCACCGGTTAAGTACATTCTGTTTAATTTCCAGTGATGCACCATGTTCTGAACAGGAAAATCCGCCTAATGGATGAACTGAAGAAATAATAATAACTATATTTTTTTGAGTGTGAATAAGATCTTCCAATAATAAAAGTTTGAGGCTGTTTATTTCATGATTTGAAAAATAATATTCAAAATTATTAAGAATTACAACTGAATTAGTGATTATGGGTTTACTATTTGCAGGAATAATCCATTTTGTTTTTTTTGTTTCAGAGTCAGTCTTTTCCTCAATTAGTCCGGGGAAATTTATTAAGTGCCCATTTACTTTTTCTCCAATTTCTGTTGCTAGATTATTCTTGTTAGTAAGAAGTAAAACATGTTTATTCAGTTTATTACTAAACAGGTTTTCATTCTTCAGGTATTTTAGATTATCAGCGTCTATCAAAAAAACATTCATTATTACGTAACGAATAATTATAAAAAATAATACTATGCTGATACTACCTATGATAAAAATGAAAAGCCAAAAGCTCAATTTATGATTGGAAAAAATTTTACTTATTTGTGGAATATCTGAACTGATAATTAACGAATCATATCCCGGAAGGTTTTTAGCTTCTAAAATTAATTTTGAATAAGAATTACTTTTAAACCATGAATAAGAAGTATCGCCGGAATTAAATGTTAAAACTTTAGGCATAATACCTGCGTGAGCAAATTGAGGAATTATTTCGTGTACAATTAAAGTATCAAACCAGGTTGATGCATTGAACGAATCTTCATAATCATTAGTTATGATTTTCTTCGTATCAAAATATGATGACATATAAATATCAAATGTATCTTTCTCTCTTTCATTTCTTAACTCATCATAAATTTGAAATTTTAATTTCCGGTAATAATCATTTATCCTTTGTCTCCTCTCGACGAGTTTTTCGGAATAATCCAACTGAGCCTGTTTAATGTATAGTTTTATTTCTGTCTGGTAACTTATGCTGAATAAACCAATGGCAGGCAATATCGCTCCAACAATGAGTAAAGCTGTTATTGCTGAGCTGTACCACTTTGTTGTTTTACGAAGAGATTCTTTATCCTTGAGTAAGATTTTCATCTTTGTTATAAATCCGGAAACATGTTTAGAAGACCGGCTTAGAAATTCTTCAGTTTTTGATTTGACATTTTCCTCTAAAAGGATAAACAAGTTTATAACATTTGTAATTAACAAAAATATTAATGGTATCCAGAAAATTGAAAAAGGAATATTTTCAATTGAGATAAGCACTAATACAATAAAGAGTAAATCAATTGAAAAGACTATAACAGCAAATTGCCAGAATCTTTTTCTTGAATAACGCTGCTTCTTACTATTCTCAGGATTTTGCAGTTTTAGAATAATAGCAATTGCACTTAATATTAATGCCGAGTGTGGAAAGAGCCATGTAACAATAAAAATTACTGTCTGATCTGAAGTAAATAGATAAAAGGAAAATAAAATTATTGCTGATAAAAAGTAGCAAACTAAAAGTCTTTTGTATATTTGTTCATTTTCTGCAACAGGCCAAATCCAGTTGCGGCTCGATCCTTTTAATATTAAAAAGAGAAGCAGTATAAAAATGAAAGGAGAAATATATAGACCAAATAAAAGAGCAGATACAGAAATGACCTCAAGGTTATTCCTGTGTAGTACATCTTTCTCAAAAATTACAATAGTGTACCAGGGCATTCCTTTTATAGGATTAATAATTATTTGGGATCCTTTCCCCCAATAATTAGTTGTAAAAATTTCTTTTACCCTGCTTTTTATTGCAGCTTTAAGAAACTGCGAATCATCGCATTCATCAAAAAAATTATCCACAAGATTCCGATCATTATTAGAATGAAAGAGCACTTCTCCTTTCTCATTTATTATACAGAATGAAAAAGCTCGCGGAAGTATTGGAGAATATAC
>CAYNUV010000402.1:0-3427 GCA_964400245.1 uncultured Ignavibacteriaceae bacterium | reverse complement strand
TGAAAGGGCCTGTTTTTCACTTGAATCCTCACTGGATTTTCTAGCATAAAGGCAATATTTCACCTTTTCAGTTGGAATTATCACTGGAGTGCCTATAAGGCCTATTGCTTGTGTCGTCATACCTCTATTGATGACGGACTGGTTGGGGAAGTCAAGGAGAAGTGTTGGTAACTATTGCTGAGTTCCTGCTATAATCAATCCAATATGACAAAATATAAACTATCATTACTTTTAATCTTTATTCTCGTCTGGATCTGGGCAGCAATTAATCCCTCATATCGTCATGATTGGCTTTTGGAGAACTACCTTGTTTTTATTTTTGTTCCTTTAATTCTTATCGGTGGATATTATTTCAGGCTTTCGAATGTGTCTTATACACTCATTACGATTTTCATGGTCCTCCATGTGATTGGATCACATTATACCTATGCTGAGGTTCCATTTGGATATACTCTTCAAAATTGGTTTGGTGAAAATAGAAATATGTACGATAGACTTGTGCATTTCAGTTTCGGATTTCTGTTAGCTTATCCTGTCCGAGAGGTATTCATGCGGTTATCGAAGGTTAAAGGATTCTGGGCTTACTATTTTCCCCTCGATCTCGTTCTAGCTTTTTCTGCTGTTTATGAAATTATTGAATGGCTTACTGCTCGTAATGTAGATGCAGCAGCAGGACTCGCTTTTCTTGGTTCGCAAGGTGATATATGGGATACACAGAAAGATATGCTTATGGCAGGTATTGGAGCTCTGATAGCTATGATAATTATTTTTATCATCAATTGGATTTTCAACAAAAATCATTGGAGAGAGATAAAGGAGAGTTTTAGAATTCCAAAGAATGACAAACCTCTTGGGGAAGAGAGACTTAAAGAATATCTCAAAGGCTAATTTTCTTCTCTTATTTTAACCGAAAAATTAGGATCACTAGCATATTTCATAGCTCTGTCATTTATATGATACCTTATTCTTGCATCTTCAAAAGATAGATCAGTGTCAATGAGACCAAGCTTGTAGGCCAGCTTGTCTGAGTTTGAGGGGAATAGGACTTGCAAGTTAAAAAATGGTACTCGCTTAGGGGTGATTGTATCAACATGCCTTACAATATTAGTAGTGCAATTATTTGTTACGGTGTTATAAAATTCAGGATGATCTTTAAGATTGTTTACCCGTTTAATCATGTCTAAAAACAACTCCTGAGCTTTTGTGGTTTTTATGGGGTAGACATACACTTCGTCTTTCCGGTAATTTGATCGAAGCTTTATAACATCTTGTTCGTCGGCAATGACGTACATAATCTCGTACTGATTAAAAATACCCTTAATCGGATCATATGTTTCTCCTTTTTCTTTTCTAATTTCCACAGAAATAGCTACGAACTGATTATCTTCAAACTCAAAGCTCAAGAAAGTATGAGCAGAACCAGGAAGACCAGAAAAGGGCTCAACAACGTACCAAACTTTTTTAATTTTGTTAAGATCGAATGTTTTATCGTAATAATTCACGGTATAGCTTGTTGTTGAAGCATATGTAAAATCCCGTATGTTGTGAACCGAGACGAAATTATTATTTATTTCGGCAAAGGGGAGAATAGCTTGGTCAAGATTCCAGTTGCGATCATTTGATGGTGAAGTGACAAAATGTGTGATGGCAAGAGCAATTCCTAATAATAAAATCAGGATTAGAAAAGGATATAGGAATAATCGTTTGAACCATTTAAAAGTTTTTTTCACCCTGTAAGTATAACAAAAATGACCCTATCATGGGGTCATTTTGTGTATCTAAAGAAATTTTAGTTTTTACATTATCCCTTAAACGCCGACTCGATAAGTTCTCGGGGAATAGAGGCAATTCCCATAAGGGCCTCCTTAATATCTTTACCAACCTCTCCGCCGATTTTGTTAGCCGCTTCTACCGCGCCTCCTAAAGCACTTTTTGTTGCATCGGTTACATCAACGCCGACCTCTCCTGCTGCTTTTATAGCTCCAGTAACGGCACTGACGGCTGTTTTAGCGACATCACCGCCAATCTCTGAAGCCCCCTCAATTGTTCCGGAAACTACACTTTTTATTCCGTGAACTACATCACCGCCGACTTCCGATACTCCCTTCACTGCACCACTCGCTACGTGAGCAGCTCCAGCCTCAACACTTGTAGCTGTGTCGGTCAATCCTATAACTGCGCCTTTGGTTACATGAGCGACAGTGCCAACAGTCTCTTCTGTTATTGTCCCAGCGTCTTTAATTGTCTTAATGACAATATCTTTTACGGTTGTTTCTAATGTACTGAGAATATCACCTGCACCTTTGGTAAGGGCAATCACTGCATTTTTTGCTTCATCAATTATTTTATCGATCATAATTTTATTACTAAGCTTATAGTAGAGTTAGTATATCACATAAAAAAAGTGTATTCTGCCAAAGAAATGGTAAAATTTGCTTATATCTATATAATAATTCAATTGTGCTACTAGAAATAAAAAATTTAACAGTTAAGGCTAAAGATAAGTCAATTTTGAATAATTTGACCCTGTCTATTCCTAATGGAGCTGTTCATGTAATCATGGGTCCAAATGGCTCTGGGAAAAGCACTTTGTGTAGCGTTCTTATGGGTCATCCAGACTATGAAATTACAAATGGATCTATCTTCTTTGATAATACCGATCTATCGGTGCTTAAAACAGACGAACGAGCTCGAAGGGGTATTTTTCTCAGCTTTCAGCATCCACAAGAAATCCCTGGGGTAAGCCTTTCTCAAATTACGAGAGGTGCTATTAATGCTACTTTAAAAGAAAAAGGTCTGAAGAATTCTGTCACGCCAAAGGAATTTATCAGTAACATTAAAGAAAAATTAAAGTACCACGGTCTACAGGAAGACTTTCTGAGACGTCCTCTTAATGAACACGCCTCGGGGGGTGAGAAGAAACGACTTGAAATGGTGCAGTTGGCAATGCTGAAACCAAAGTTAGCTATTCTCGATGAGATTGACTCAGGACTAGACATAGATGCAATGAAATTAATTGCTCAAAGCATTAAGAAAGCTGTGACGGAATATAAAACAACCTTTCTTATTATTACTCATTATCAGCGTCTGTTAGAGCACATTGAACCTGACAGCGTTCATGTCATTGTTGATGGAAAAATAGTAAAAAGCGGGGATCGCACTCTAGCTCATGAGCTAGAACGAGATGGTTATAAAAATTTTACCGCATGAAACCAGCACAAGAAATAAAAAAAGATTTTCAAGGTTCGTTTAAAGTTCCTGAGAAATTTGTTTTCAAAATGAGGAAGGGATTGAATGAAGAAGTGATTAAAGAGATCTCATCTCATAAAAAGGAGCCGGAATGGATGCTTGAATTTCGCCTTAAGTCGTTTGAATTTTTCAAGAGTAAACCATTACCGCCATGGGGAGCTGATCTCAGTAAAATAAA
>CAYNUV010000401.1:0-3434 GCA_964400245.1 uncultured Ignavibacteriaceae bacterium | reverse complement strand
GGCTCTGCTGAAAGGATGAGGTCAGTTGTAAATCTTATCTTAAATGATGAGCCAAAAATTGTTGTCCTTTCTGCAATGTCCGGTACAACAAATGCACTTGTTGAAATATCAAATTCACTTTATAAAAATAAGCCTGAGCAGGCAAATGAATTAATCAATTCGCTTGAAGAAAAGTATTTTAAAGTTGTTGATGAGCTTTACACAAAGAAGGAATTTAAGGATAAAGGTAAAGATTTTATTTCATCACAATTTACTTTTATAAGATCTTTCTCAAGTGATGATTTTTCGGGATCTGAAGAAAAGAAAATATTAGCTGAGGGGGAATTAATCTCTACCGGATTATTTCATCTTTATCTTTCAGAACAAAAAATTGATTCTATCCTCCTCCCTGCTTTAAATTTTATGAGAATTGATACAAACAATGAACCGGATAATTATTATATAAAAGAAAATCTTTCCAGAGAACTACAATCTTATCCCGGTAAAAAACTTTTTATTACACAAGGATTTATCTGCAAAAATCTTTATGGTGAAGTTGATAACCTAAAGCGGGGCGGAAGCGACTATACAGCATCCTTAATCGGAGTTGCTTTGAATTCCGAAGAAGTACAAATATGGACTGACATAAGCGGCTTTCATAATAATGATCCAAGATATGTTGAAAATACTTATTCAATTTCGCAGCTATCATTTGACGAGGCAGCAGAACTTGCTTACTTCGGTGCAAAGATATTGCATCCATCCACAGTTCTTCCTACAAAAATTTCAAATGTTCCAGTAAGATTAAAAAATACTATGAAGCCCGATGATGAAGGAACGCTTATTACACATAAAGCAACAGGAGAAGGAATAAAAGCTGTTGCTGCGAAAGACGGAATTACTGCAGTAAAAATAAAATCCGGAAGAATGCTTTTAGCTTACGGCTTTTTAACAAAAGTATTCTCTGTTTTTGAACACTACGAAACTCCGATTGATATGATAACAACATCTGAAGTAGCTGTTTCAGTAACGATTGATGATGCTTCCAGGTTGAAGAAAATTGTTGATGAGCTTAAAAACATTGGTGAAGTTGAAGTAAATAAAAATATGTCTATAGTTTGCATGGTCGGGCATAACATAATGAACCAGAAGGGATATATTCACAAGGTTTTTGAAGCACTAAATTATTTCCCTTTAAGAATGATATCGTATGGTGGAAGCAGGCACAACATTTCAATCCTAATTCCTACGGAAGAAAAGAAAGCGGTTTTAGAAGCATTGCATAAGAGTTTGTTTTGATAAGAAATTAGTTCATTGTTCATTATATTTTAATATGACTGAAAAATATTTATCCAATCTTTTTAAAACATTCCAAAAAGGTGATGCACGGGAAGAATCTTACTACAAGCATCTTGCAGATTTTATTTTAGAATTTTCTGAATCCAAAAGAAATAAAAAGATTGATATTACAATCCTTCCAAAAAAGACTGAGGCGGGAAATCCTGATTTTAGAATTTGGGATGGTAAACAGAAAATCACTGGTTATATTGAAGCTAAGGATTTAGGTGTTGACTTAGATAGAATTGAAGATTCTGAACAACTCAAAAGATATTTATCAACTTTTCCAAATGTTATTCTTACAAGCTATACAGAGTTTCGGTTATATAGAAACGGCGAGCTGATTGATAAAATATCTATCGCCAGACCATTTGTAATTAAAAAACTTTCAACTTCTCCTCCTCTTGAGAATGAAGATAAACTTTTTGAACTGCTGAATAGATTCCTTGATTTCTCTATTCCAAAAACTTTTACTGCCAAAACTCTTGCGGAAGAGCTCGCAAAAAGAACAAGGTTCCTGAAAGATGAAATTGTAAGCGAAGAATTAAAAGCTGGTACTAAATCAATTCATGGTTTTTATGAAGCATTTAAAGAATTTTTAATTGCGGGAATAAATGAAGAAGAGTTTGCAGATCTTTATTCCCAAACTATTACTTACGGTTTATTTGCCGCCCGGTTACGTGCGGGAGATGAATTTAACAGAAAAGTAGCTTACACTTACATTCCAAAATCTATTGGAATACTTAGAGATATATTCAAATATATTTCTTTAGAAGATATTCCAATACAAATGGAAATAATTATTGATGATATTGCAGAAGTGCTTGCTGTATCCGATGCAAAGAAAATTCTTGGCCAATATTATCACGATGGAAAAGGAAGCGACCCGATTTTACATTTTTATGAAACTTTTCTTTCAGTTTATGATCCCGCAACAAGAGAAAAGCGTGGTGTTTATTACACACCTGAACCTGTTGTTTCTTTTATTGTCCGTTCACTTCATCAAATTCTTAAAGATAAATTTGATATGTCTGACGGACTTGCTTCCAAAGATGTAACACTTCTTGATCCTGCGGGAGGAACTCTTAGCTTTCTCGCCAAAGCGATTGAGATTGCTGTTGAAGAGTTCGAAAAGAAATATGGTAAAGGTTCTGTAAAATCATTTATCAAAGATCAAATTCTACAAAACTATTATTCTTTTGAATTGATGATGGCTCCTTATGCAATCGGGCATATGAAGATGTCTTTTCTTCTTGAAGAGCTTGGCTACAGAATGGAAGATGATGAGCGTATTAAATATTATTTGACCAACACTCTCGATATGAAAGAACTTGAAGAAACAAAATTTCCGGGAATGTCTTCACTATCTACAGAAAGCCACGAAGCAGGAAAAGTAAAAAAGCAAATTCCGATTCTTGTAGTGCTTGGGAATCCGCCTTATTCTGGTCACTCTTCAAATATTGGGGAATGGATTTCTGAAGAGATAAAAGAATATTATAAAGTTGATGGCAAACCTCTTGGTGAAAAAAATCCCAAATGGCTTCAGGATGATTATGTGAAGTTTATCCGCTTTGCCCAGTGGAAAATTGACCAGGCTGGAGAAGGTGTTTTAGGTTTTATTACAAACCACAGTTATCTCGATAATCCAACCTTTCGGGGAATGCGTAAATCTTTAATGAACAGCTTTGATGAGATTTATATTCTTGATCTTCATGGGAATAGTTTAAAGAAAGAAAAAGCTCCTGATGGAAGTAAAGATGAAAATGTTTTTGATATTCAGCAGGGAGTTGCAATTGCATTCTTTATAAAATATAAAGATGAAGATAAAGTCCACAAAGTCTTTCATTCTGAGGTTTATGGTTTAAGAGAAAAGAAATATAAATGGCTTTTGAAAAACAATATTAACACAGTTAAATGGAAAAAAGCTGTACCGTTTCCGGAGTTTTATCTTTTCCTTCCAACCGATAATAAGCTGCTTAATCATTATAGTGTATTCCCAAAGATAACAGAAGTATTCCCCGTTAACAGCGTTGGTATAGTTACAGCTCGAGATAATTTTGTAATTGATTTTGATAAAAAGAAATTAGAAAGAAGAATTGAAGAATTTCGTAACCCTA
>CAYNUV010000400.1:0-3443 GCA_964400245.1 uncultured Ignavibacteriaceae bacterium | reverse complement strand
TTAAATGAATTTCTTTTTACGTCGAAATAATCAAGCAGCGCAAACTCAAAAGTTATAACCTCATTGCCATTAGGGATATTAATACTTCCTGTATTGTTTAATGATTCTTTTAAGATTCCATCTTCAGATATAGGAACTGACTGGTTATAAATTTTTAAATCACTGAAAACAATTGGAACATCATAATATTCATCTTTAATACTATCAGGACTAAAAAATGTTACACCACTTCTACAGCCAAAAATAAGATCGCCATTTTTTAATTTGCCGGAAGCTTTAGGAGTAAACTCAATTTCTTTAAGCCCGTTTCTTTTGGAATAATTATTAATGACTCCTGTTTTCCTATCAAACTTTGATAATCCCTTATCAGTGCTTATCCACAAATTACCTTTATTATCTTCCTGGATTCCATTTATTAATACACTTATAAAGCCTCTCATTTCACTATAACATTTAAACTTACCTGTTGTTTGATCATAACTATTTAATCCTTCAGTTGTACCAAACCACATTATCCCATCTTGCGATTCGAATATCGCTATTATTCTGTTTCCACAAATATTATTTGAACTGGAAGAATCGTGAACAAATTTGGTAAAAGTTTTAGATGCCGGATTATACATACTAAGACCGTCGCCATCTGATCCAAACCAAAGCATACCTTTTGAATCTGAATAGATTACCCAGATGGTGTTATTTTTAAATATATTGGTGTACCTTGTAAATGTTTCTTTATTTCTATCAAAAAGATTAAAGCCCCACCATGTGCCAACCCATATATTACCATTTTTATCTTCACACAAGGAAATAGCACCATTGTTACTTAACGATTGAGGATCGTTCTCATTATACTTATAAACTTTAAATTCTCCTGTTTCAGGATTATACCTGTTCAAACCTGTCTCAGTGCCTATCCAGACAAATCCCAAATGATCTTTAATGACAGACCAAACAAAATTATCCATCAAACTATTGTTATTACCGGGTTCATGAAAATATTTAATAACACTACCAAAATTTTCCCTCTGTTTTATTTGATTTAATCCTTTGTCAGTAGCCACCCAAATATTTTCATCTTTATCTACAAACACCGAATGAACATTATTGTTACTTAGACTTAAGGAAGGGCTGCCGCTTTCCTGGTAATAATTAAATTTAGATTCTCTATGGTGGAATTTGTTTATACCCCCCGATGTTCCAATCCATATAATTCCTGTAATGTCTTCTTGAATAGATAATATTTCATTATTACTAATACTTGAGGATTTAAAAGGATCATGGAGAATTCTTGTAAACCTTTTCTTTTGCGGGTCAAATTTATTTAATCCATTTCTTGTACCAATCCAGAGATTGTTCAATTTGTCCTGATATATTGTATTAACAAAATTATCGGAGATACTTTTTGAATCACCTAAATCCGGATAATAATTAATAAATTTTCCGGTTTTGGGATTATAATTATACAGGCCTTTACCTCTTGTCCCAATCCATAGATTTTTTAAATTATCTTCCTTAATCACACTGATATCATTATATAAAGAAGTAGTAAATTCTGTTTGTGCCGGTAATTGTTTGTATAATATTTTACCATCTTTTTGCAAAGAAGTAAGTCCTTTCCATGTTCCCAGCCATAAATTTCCCTGGTAATCTTCTTCAATAGCTGTAATACTATTTGAAAAATTAGTATTAAACTCAATGCTTACATTTTTATAAACAGTAAAATTACCCTTAGCCCTGTTATATTTATTTAATCCGTCAAGTGTACCAATCCATATTGTACCTGCCCTATCCTCATAAATCGAGTAGACAAAGTTATTGCTTAAGCTATTTTTATCAGTGGAATCATTTTTATACCTATAAAATTCATCAGTTCTCCAATCGTACCTGTTTAATCCATCTACTGTACCAATCCAGATATAACCTTTAGCGTCTTCATAAAGAGCCCAAACCGAATGATTGGAAATACTTTTAGGATTTAATGGTTCGGGCAGAAAAACTTTAAAATTATAGCCATCATATCTGTTTAAGCCATTGTATGTACCAAACCATAAAAAGCCCCTGCTATCCTGTAATATTTCAGTAACTGCATTTAAGGAAAGACCGTCTTCCGTGATTAGATGTGAAAATTGGATTTCATCCTGTTGAGCATTTAGATTTGTAATTACTAAGGCAGCAATTATAAATTTAAAATAGAGTTTTAATTCTTTAAACATCTGCATAAGCCATTGTAGGTTTTATAACAACGTACCTTTTTATAATCATTTTTAATTTTTTATTAAATCGATTTTTTTTCTTTGGGAGACTAAGAATTTATGTTAAATTTTTTAAGTTTGTTCAAAAACCTATTCCGGTTCTTTTTATTTAGAAATGCCTCATTCTCCATCAATAATACTATAACAACACTAACTAAAATGCTTTAATACAATTCTATTATCGGTATTTAAGAAAAAATATTTAATCCTTCCTAAAAATTTCCTCCAAATGAATAAGTGACAGTGTAAAAATTACAATCAATCTGGTAACCGTAACCTTTAAGTTGGGGATAATGCTTAAAAACACACGCTGAAGTTTGCGACTACCTAAATATTATTATGTTCACACCACCTCTACTTAGTTAGGGGAGGGAAATTGGAAAGTTAAAGAAAGAGGGTTAAAATTATTACCATTAAAAAACAATCAACACCGGTATTTACCGCATCATCTTTAGGTATTTTACATTCTTCATTAAAAAGAAAGTTTATTTATGAAAAATGCTCTGAGTGTTTTGTTTGTACTCTTTTTAGCTCTTACCGCTTCTTCAATTTACACTGCTTCAGCACAATCCGATCCTGTTCTTTACTTTTGCGAAAAATATGGAGATGACGGAGAAGTTGGTGTAAGCGATAGGTTTACCACCGGTTATTTGACTGTGATGGTAAAGTGCGATTATGAGCTTGGACTTACAGACGCCAAGATACAGTTTGATCAGTATAATTTTAAAACCCGAAAATTTGAATATTATAAAAAGTTCGATTATTCAGTTGAGCCGGATATGAAATATATCTTCTTTTCTAAAAATGATGAGAGCGATATGAAGTTTAGCGAACCAGGTTTATACAGAGTCTTTCTTCTTAATGATGATGATGAAACCGTTGCCAGTGCTTTAATTGAGATAATTAAATAGTTAATATTATCAGAGATTTTTTTTAAGGGACGATTATAAATCGTCCTTTTTTTATCAGTTAACGATTTTTATCTGCATCGCATATCGAATTAAAGAATTCCCCAAAAGCAGTTTGAATAACAACTTGTAATTACTTCTTAATTAAACTACTTTTGTAGTGTCTTGGGAAGAAAATTAAGATAGAATGAAATTCGAAAATTCCTCATCATCTAATCCTAACTTTTCATACAGTGGCAAGTAAACCGGTTAAGTTTATTCATTATCTACAAGCCGGATTATT
>CAYNUV010000399.1:0-3445 GCA_964400245.1 uncultured Ignavibacteriaceae bacterium | reverse complement strand
AATTAGTTCCGAAATCTAAACCGATAGCATATTTGCCCATTTAGTATTCCATTTCCGAATCTACTCAAAGAAGTCATTCCCGTGAAAACGGGAATCTATAATCTCACATTAGTAATAGATTCCCACTTTCGAGGGAATGACAGATAGAAAATATTAACATTAAAAAGAGCTCTTCTCTATCCAACAAAATACAGATAAGCAGCAAGGATTAACAATAATACCAGGACAGATAAAACAACATCTCTTGCATCCCAGCTTGCACGGGAATCCTTTTTATGTTCATCTGTAACAGTACCATAAGTTAATCCGCTTATTTTTTCAAGTGAGGGAGCTTCAGTCATATAACTTACAATTATCATTGCAGCAGCAGAGACTAATAAAATAAGAATGCTATAGTATTGGAAGAAAATATTATTCATCACCCACAAAAAGCTTCCTTCGGCATATTGAAATCCTTTTTGCAATTTAACCGGCGTGTCAATAAAGAGACGAGCAATTCCCATTGCAAATCCTATAATCAGTGCAGCCATACAGCCTTTTGCATTTAACCTCTTCCAGAATACACCGAAGAAAAAGACAACGAATATTGGCGGGGCAAGATACGCCTGGATTCCCTGGAGATAATCATACAAACCTCTTCCGCCTTTTATTACAGGAATCCATAAAATTCCAATTATAACCATTACAGCTGTTGCAATTCGCCCAACCCAAACCAATTTTTCCTGGGAAGTTTGAGGACGGAAACGGGAATAGAAATCCATTGTAAAAAGCGTTGCTGATGCATTAAATGCCCCCGCAAGTGAACTCATCAAAGCTGCAAGTAATCCCGCCACAACTATACCGCGAATACCAAGCGGTAGAACATTAGCAACCATTAACGGAAAAGCTTGCTGGGCATTATCACGAATAACATTTCCGTTTGCATCCAGTATTGCTTGTTGAAGAGCTGGACTTTTTCCGGATACAGCAAGTGCGTAACAAATAATTCCAGGAATAATAAAAATAAAAACCGGCGTAAGTTTAAAGAATGCCGCAGCAATAGTACCACGGCGCGCTTCTTTTTCATTTTTTGCAATCAGAGTGCGTTGTACAATGTACTGATCTGTACACCAGTACCAGAGTCCGATAATCGGTGCACAGAATAACATTCCGATCCATGGATAGTTGTCGTTAAAATACCATGCCATTTCAGTGGATGTTTTTACAGGTGCCCACGTTCCTTCAAATCCTGCAGGAACTAAAGGTTTCCATAGATTAAACATTTCTGATGGAACGATTGCCCGAAGTTCAGACCAACCGCCAAGTGCCTGTAAACCAAAGACTGTAACAAGTGCGGAACCAACAATTAAAATTATTGTCTGTATTGCTTCTGTGTAAGCAACTGCTTCCATTCCACCTATAATTGTATAAAGGCCTGTTATAACAACAACTAATAATGAACCAATCCAGAAACTATCTAATCCGAAAAGATTCATTTCAGGAAGAAGAACTGCAAACACAACACCTCCGGCAAAAATACCAACAGCGATTTTTGTAAGAATATATGCAACAAGTGAAATAACCGAAAGGAAAGTTCGTGCAGCCGGAGAGTATCGTCTTTCAAGAAATTGCGGCATTGTAAAAACTTTTGAGCGCATGTAGAATGGGACCATTACCCAGCCAAGTACAAGCAAAGCCCATGCATGTAATTCATAATGGGCAAGAGCAACTCCATCTGTTGTTCCTGATGCAGCAAGTCCAACCAAATGTTCTGAACCAATATTTGATGCGAAGATTGATGCACCAACAATGAACCACCCCATACTTCTTCCTGCAAGGAAAAAAGATTCAGATGTCTTCTTCAGTTTTTTAGATGACCACCAAACGATACCAAGAATAAGTGTAAAGTATCCGGCAATCACTATCCAGTCCAGAGGCTGTAATACGCTCATAATTATTTTCTCCTCTTTTATTTAGTTGAGAATCGATAAATTGTAGTCTGACGGTAAATTTCACCTGGTTTTAAAACTACAGAAGGAAATCCTGGTTTATTAGGAGAATCCGGGTAATGCTGAGTCTCAAGGCAAAGAGCAGTTCTATGTTGATAAACAACCCCACCTTTTCCTTTAACATTGCCATTAAGAAAATTGCCGGAATAAAATTGTAATCCGGGCTGATCTGTTAACACTTCCATAAGTCTTCCGCTTTTAGAATCATAAAGATTTGCAACTTTCATTACCTTACCTTTGCTGTAATTATTTAAAACCCAGTTATGATCATATCCACTTCCAAATTCTAGCTGTTCATTTTTATCATTAATATGTAAGCCGATAGGAGTTGGATTCCGAAAATCCATAGGTGTATTTTCTACTGCAGCAATTGCACCTGTTGTAATTAAATTTTTATTAACAGGAGTAGTAGAATCAGCATCAATAAATAATTCATGTTCAAGAATTGTTTTATTAAAGTCTCCAGTCAGATTGAAGTATGAATGATGTGTGGGATTTAGAATTGTTGGTTTATCTGTTGTGCCTTCATATTTTATTTCGAGTTCATTATTATTTGTTAAAGTATAAATAATAGAAATAGTAACTGTTCCCGGATAACCTTCTTCACCATCTATACTTACTAATGTAAGTTTTAGTGAAGGACCTGATTTATTCTCCATAGGTTCAGCATTCCAGATTGCTTTATAAAATCCTGTTGTTCCACCATGTAAATGATTTTCGCCATCATTAATTGTTAACTGGTATTCCTTACTGTCTAATTGAAATTTACCTTTGCCGATACGGTTTCCATATCTTCCTACTGTTGCACCAAAAAAAGATTTATCATTTATATACCCACTTAATGAATCGAATCCTGTAACTACATCAGCAAAAATTCCATTCTGATCCGGGATCATTAATGAAACGAGTATGGCTCCATAATTTGTTATTTTTACCTTAGCTCCATTTTCATTAGTCAAGGTATAAATATCAATAGATTTACCATTAATTTTTCCAAATTCTTCTTTAAGAATCCCGGAATTATTTTGTTTTTTATTCATGTTGTTGCATCCTAATATTAGAAGTAAAGAGAAAAGACATAAAAAGATAAGTTTATTCATATTAGTACCAATTCGGATTATTTATTGTTATTAAAAAGAAAAATTAATTCCTTTATGATGCCCGAAATCATTAACCCTAAAGACAATTTTAAAAACCATTATTTTCTTAAACCATAAATTTATAAAATTTATTTAATAAGCACCTATTAAAAAGCAGAAATTATAAAACATTTTGAAAGACATTCAGATTAGGATTCTCTGTAGATATATACATCAGCAACAGTTATTAAACATCAATATATTTTTAAACCTTAAGTAATGAAGGATAAAAGAAAATTATTTCTATTTACATGATTTTGTAATCCCTGATTTGCTTGACAAATATGAGGGTTGTCAGTAAGTTAATACTCCTCAAAA
>CAYNUV010000398.1:0-3452 GCA_964400245.1 uncultured Ignavibacteriaceae bacterium | reverse complement strand
ACAGGTTCCAAATCATTTGCATCTTTAAAAGTTTTCAACCCTTCAATTACTTTATCGCAAAGCCGATCGTATTCTTCCCCATCTTCAACTATCCCGTTCCTTTCTCTTCCTTTAAGATTGATCCTGATGTACCCCTGAAGATCTGCAAGTAAATTAAAAACCCTGGTTCTATTCCAGTTTATACCGCTCATTCGCCAATAAGCAGTCATTTTATCCTGCAGCCAAAATGGTAGAAGTTTTTTAAAATTTGATCTCCATTCTAAAGGAATTAATTTTCTAATCTTTTTTATAATGTCATTTTTATCTGAATCTTTCTTTTCGGTTAAAATATTAGAAATCATTTTTGGTAATAAATATTCTGATAGTGATGTATTAACTCCCATTCCGTGTAATGAAAAAATCAGAATTGTAACATCATCATTTATTAAGCTTAAAATTTTACCTATAGCATCATCACATGACTGATAAATATCTTTTAACCAGTCTTTAAATTCTGGTTGGTCTCTATTGTTGGAATCATCTTTTATATTTGTGCTGTCCCAGAATTTATGTCCTCCTCTGTGAGTTGAAGAAAAGCAACATAAACATAAATCCCATTCTTCAGAATTAATTAAATTAACTACAAGATCAGCTTCCTTTTGGTTTGCCCTGGTTAATTCTTCTTTTATTTCAAAGAGATCATTCAACGACTGTAAGCCGCCCATTTCAATACTAATTGGCGGATTACCAAAATTTTCTTTTACCCATTCTATTTTATCTTTAGGAAAAGATGATGTGGGATAAATTCCATCGTGTGATGCCCAGCCGGAAATTTCTATCCCATTAAAAGGTGTCGGGGGAAAGGTTAATGGTATATCAACTGCAATTACTTTAAAATCATTTTCAGGCCGCCGCCAGAAAGGAACTGCATTAATCCATTCAGGACCGGGCCGTTCATATTTCATTTTATCACTTTTCCATTGAATGTAGTGATACAAACCATGTTCTCCCGGTTGAGTTCCTGTATAAAATGTGGGCCAGGGAGAGCCGGCTAACCATTCTGCCGTTGAAGAAAGTTTTCCGAATGAACCTCTTAAACGTAAGGAAGCTAAATTTTTTAAGTATCCTTCATTTATCCATTTTTCAATTAAGTCCCATTCAGCAGCGTCTAAAGCTATTGAAAGAACTTTGTTACCTTTCTGCCGGTATTTTAGATTGGATATCATTAATAAAAATTTCCTTTCCTTTGTTATTAATTGATGTGCGGGCAGCCTGAACCGCTAATATTGCCGAGATTCCATCCTGGATTCCGGGAATTGCTTGTTTTTTAAAGCGGACAAAGTTAAAAAAGTTTTTTAGTTGTGTTTCATAACTTTTCTTAATAGGAGATACTTCTTTCAGCAGCTTTCTTTTTACTCTATCTTTAAAATCAAGTAATGTTCTCAAGTTTCCAGATGCAGGTAATATTTTTGAGGACTTAAGTGTTATGTAAAAATTTCCATGCTCATTTTTTATTTTTAAGAATCTTATTGTATTATCTGAATGACCTAGAAAGCAATGAATAATATTCCCAGGTACTTTTACATTTAATTCCAAATTTTTCGTGTCTAAAGATTTTGCAGATATTGATATTATTTCCTTATCCATGATAAATCTGATTAAATCAAAAACATGTGAACCTAAATCATCAAGAGGATCGCTTACAAAAGAAACAGGATTCCATTTACTGTAATCACTTGTAAAAACTATTTCTGCAGAATGAATTCGGGAATTTTTCAACAATCTCTCTTTAAGATCAGTTACCGGCTGCCAATACCTATGATTAAAACCCATCATGAGCGAAGCGTTTGAAGATGCTTCAATTTCAATTAGCTCCTCTATTCCTGTTGTTGATAAAGCCAGCGGCTTTTCAACCAGCACAAACTTATTCCTTTTTAGCAGTTCAGAAGATAATGCAATGTGTGTATCAGGCGGAGTGCTTATTATTGCTGCATCGATCCTTTCAATTAAATCTAAATCAAGTGAACTATATTGAAGGCAATTCTTTAATTTTTCAGAAATTAAAATTCTTCTTTCTTCAATAGGATCGACAACAGCTGCTAAATTTATATCCTTAAATTTATTTATAGCAGGCAGATATATCAGCTCGGCAGCTCTTCCGCATCCAATTATTCCAATGTTTAATAAACTCAACTTTTTCCTTTCAATGATTTGTGATTACCTTTCCAGAAGCCGATTACCCATGCAGATAACCCGGAAACAAGAAAAGGGAAATAAAATATAATTCTTATTATACCTGCGGGGTTCCATTGAAAAGTCCGTATAGAAATAATTAGTAATCTTCTAACTCCTAAATAAAAAGAATATAAAAGACTGCTTTGCAATTTATTTTGAGAAGATGTAATTCCATATTTCGAATAGCCCCTGTAATAACCAAAGCATTTATGATGATTTAAAAAACTTATAAATTTTTTTCTGCCACTATGCCGGACAATCATCTTTTGGTTAAAAGAAATATTAGCTTTATAATTTTTAATTGCAGTTTCACTAAGCTTTGTATCCTCAGCTATATTTATCTCTTCCGGAAATCTGCCTGATTTGAGAAACATATCTTTAGTAATTCCCAAATTGCATCCGGCGAAATGAGTAATATTTTTTGAAGTGCGGCGCTTTTGAAAATCAAAGAATTGTATCAGATTATCAACCGAAGCTATAGGATGTAAAGGATACAAATTAATTACAGGACCTATCACTATATCATTACCCTTTTTTAGAGAAGTATAAACCTCATCAAGCCAGCCAGGTACAGGAATACAATCCGCATCTATAAAAGCTAAAAAATTTGCAGAAGAATTAGCTGCCCCAATATTTCTTGCTTTTCCCGGAAATAATAATGAAGGAGATGAAATTAAATTTTCATTTAGTCCCGGGTTAATTAATTCTTTTATATTTATATCATTTCCACTTTCCACCACAATAATTTCAAAAGGGTAATCGAAATTTTGGTTCCGTAATTCTTTTACACAATGTAATAAATCATTTTTCTCTCCATGAAAAGGAATGATTACAGATATTTCCGGTAAAGAAGAGTTCATTGCTTTAACATACTTAAGACACCACGAAATTGAGAAGAAAGGATTTTAAACTCTCCGAAAAAAAGCTCCTTACCTATTAGTAAAAAAACTTTGATTGGTAAAATAAAGCTTAATGTAATAAGCTGTAAAAAATTTGCATGTTTACTTAATAGATAGATATAATTTTTTGCTTTTGAGAATTCATATTCCCGTGCAATCTCACCTCTTTGCTTTTTTCCACCTTTGTGATATACAACTGCCTTATGGTTATAAAAGATTTTGTAACCTTTTTCTCTTGCTCTTAGCGAGTAATCAACATCTTCCCAGCCATATGGATTAAATCTTTCATCAAATAATCCTACTTCATTTATTACTTTATATTTCATCAGGCATAGTCCG
>CAYNUV010000397.1:0-3472 GCA_964400245.1 uncultured Ignavibacteriaceae bacterium | reverse complement strand
CCATTGTATCTATCTTTGTTAATCCAGCTCAATTTGGACCTTCCGAAGATTACCTGAGATACCCACGCGATATTGAACGCGACAATAAACTTTTAGAAGAGCTTAAAGTTGATTATTCGTTTCATCCTTCACCAGAGGAAATTTACCAGGAAAATTTTCAAACCTATGTTGATGTAAATGAATTATCAAAAAAGTTTGAAGGTGAATTCAGACCAGAACATTTTAAGGGCGTTACAACTGTTGTTTCAATATTATTTAATTGTGTTCAACCGGATTATGCTTTCTTCGGGCAGAAAGATGCACAGCAGGCTGCTGTTATTAAGCAAATGGTGAAAGACCTGAAATACGATATAAAAATTGTTGTTTGTCCTATCGTTAGAGAAGCAGATGGTTTGGCAATGAGTTCTCGTAATGTTTATTTATCTCCTGAAGAAAGAACAAAAGCTCTCACCATACATAACGCTCTTTTATACGCAAAAAAATTGATTGAAGAAAAAGAAATGAATCCGCAAACAATTAGAGATAATATGAGAGTAATTCTTAATGAAGAAAAATCCATTAAGCTGGATTACATTGGTATTGTAAATGAGTATGGATTCAGAGAAGTTGATTTAATTGATGAGGGGAATGAATATTACATTCTTGTTGCTGCGAGAGTAGGAAATACAAGGTTAATTGATAATGAGTTGGTGAGGTTGGGGTAAGTCTTTTATGTAAGGGATTTTGGCAGTATTATTAATTAGTTAGACAACATACCAAGGGATAAAGATGATCAAGAAATATTATGATTGGTTTCGATTATGGTTATGGCCATTATTACCTATACCAGCATTATTGCTATTGTATTTTATATTGCGATCTAATCTAGAAGGAAAACGAATCATCGTTTAATAATTGGTATGGTGTGGCACTTCAAATAATAGGTGGCTTCCAACTTGTCTGGTCAATAGATAAGAATCTAAGAGGATTCAAGGGTCAGACAATTTCACAAGCAATTATGAGAGGTACCATCGAGTTGTTTAGGTCATTTCCTCTCTGGTCTAAAAGGAACGTCGTAATAAAAGCTGAGACAGGTAGCTTTACATCGGTAGGCAACCGAGCTAAACTCAGAGTCGGTCATACTTATACTGATTTATCTCAGAGGGTGGAATTTCTTGAAAGACAAATAGACCGTTTAGAGGAAGCGCTAGACAATCGCATAGATGAATTGCATTCAAAACTTGATGAACAAAGAAGGAATTTCCAGGATAAAGTAGTTGAAATGAGTAAAACAAGTTCTGAATTAAAGATGCTCATTACGGACGTGGCTATCGGGGGTATTAGAGGAGAAATAACTGGATTATTGATAATTGTTTTTGGAACCGTTATCTCTGCAATTCAATAGAAAGTATGTTGCCTAAACTGCAACTCAAGCCGAGTTTTTATTCAACTCATACAAAGCATTTATTCCGTATAAAACTAAACCTTCCTCATATATAAAATCAAAATTAAGGTAAGGAATAATTTTTTTTTGCATTTCCTCCTGATCTATCATTCTTTAAATGGCTTTTGATTTAGTCATAATAATGGTTTATATTTTGTCGTAATTAAAATCATAATAAGGATTAGCAATGAAAAATATTAATGTTTCGAGTGATATTATTCCTGTAGGTGAGTTCAAATCAAGAATGGCTCTATATCTTAAAATGATTAAAGAAAAAGGTAACTCTCTTGTAATTACCCAAAATGGCAAGCCAGCGGGTGTTTTACTATCTCCGCTAGAATTCGATGAGTTGAGACAAACAAAATTGTTCATAGAATCAGTTGCACGGGGTTTATCAGATTCTGAAAAAGAAAATGTATTAACTACAAATCAATTGAAGGCTTCATTAAAGAAGGGGCGCTCAAAATAAAACTATATGAAAGTTTTTTGGACGAAGGAATCTTTTCGAAGGCTTAGAGAAATAGAATTATATATAGCTCGTGACAATCGAATTGCTGCTGAAAAGTTTACTGATAAATTGGTTGAACTTGCAGAGTCTTTACCAAAAAATCCTGAAAGAGGAAGGATTGTCCCGGAATTTTCACTTCCACAAATCAGGGAATTGGTATATAAAAACTATCGCATAGTCTATTTAATAAAAAAGAGTAGAATAGAGATACTTACCATATTTGAAGGTCATCAATTACTTGAAAAAGAGGAAATAAAAAGAAATCATAATAATATTAGTTAGTGGCGTTTAAATTGGTTTACAATTTTTTATTCAACTCATACAAAGCATTTATTCCATACAAAACTAAACCTTCCTCATATATAAAATCAAAATTAAGGTAAGGAATAATTTTTTTAACATTTCCACCTGTTACATAAACAAACACTTTATGTAGGGACAAGGCATGCCTTGTCTCTACTTTTTCTTTCTGCAAATAGTTGATTGTTTTTTCTATCATTCCAACTACAGAAGTTACAACTCCGCTTGCGATTGAGGAATTTGTATCTGTCCCGATGACTGATTTAAAGTCTGATATGTTTACATCAGGAAGCTGTGCCGTATTTTTCTTAAGTGATTCAAACATCATTTCTAATCCCGGGGCGATTAAACCGCCAATAAATTTCCCGGGATACTCAATTACATTTATTGTGGTTGCCGTTCCAAAATCAATTGAAAGAATATAAGTGCCGGAAGTATAGTTTTTATCATGCTTGGCGGCAGACAGGTATTTTATTGAGTTCTTAAAAAGAAAGAATGCACCTTCGGCAGAGCAAAGCCTGTCAATTCCTAATGTCTCAGGAGTTTTATAAGATATTGTCAGATTTGTTTTAATATCCTTAGAAATAATGAAAGGAGATTTACCGGTTATCTTATAAACTTCATCAGAAATAATTTTTGTTTTACCCGGAACTACAGAAGATACAGCAATATCATTTATTTCAGCCCGAGGCTGATGAGCCTTTGGCTCAGAATCGGATTTTAGAAATGTTAAAATATCTTTAGTAGCCGCAGAGGAAAAAATTTCTGTCAGCTGATCATTCTTGAACTTACCAGCTTTAATTCTTGAATTGCCTAAATCAATTGCTATGAGCATTAATTTTACTCACATCACCGGAATAAATTTTTTCTGTTTTTTTATTTGTCCTTAAAAGAAGGAAGCCACTTTCATCAATATCATCAAAAATTCCATACTTCACCTGGTCATTTTCAGTAACAGAAATCTTTTCACCAATCATCATGCATCGCTGTCGCCATTCCTTTAAAATCCAATCCGGATTATAAATAACATGATTCAATGTTTCTTCAAAAACATTCAGCATCTCTGCTAAAAGCATTTCTCTTTCAATATTAATGTTCGTTTCATTTTTAAGAGAAGTCGGAGGCAAATTAAAGCTTCCCTGGAAGTTAGTCTGATTTACATTTAACCCGATTCCCACAACAACTCTTTCAATCTTTTCACCTTTTGATGAAGATTCAATCAGAATTCCCGATACTTTTTT
>CAYNUV010000396.1:0-3497 GCA_964400245.1 uncultured Ignavibacteriaceae bacterium | reverse complement strand
TTGATCCGATAGAGCACAATCTTTATTTTGAAAGGTTTCTTAACCGAAGCCGTTCATCTCCTCCGGATGTTGACATTGATTTTAGCTGGAGAGAACGCGATGAAATTATCCGTTATGTTTTTGAAAAGTACGGATATGATAAAGTTGCTATGATTTCTACTCACGTTACTATCCGGGCACGTTCTGCTTTCAGGGAAGTCGCCAAGGCTTTTGGAATTCCTGAACAGGAAACCAGTAATATCAGCAAACGTATTCCCTGGACAGATGCGCGAAACTTGCCCTCAGTTTCCGATCTTTACCCTGAAGCTAAATCATTAAAGCTTGATATTGAGCCTTGGAAAACTATTGTTTCTGTTGCTTCAAAGCTTGCTAACTTTCCCCGGCACTTGAGCATTCATCCCGGCGGTATTGTCATATCCCCAAAAAAAATTACAACTTATACAGCTTTGGAATTTGCAAAAAACAAAGGACTTGGTTTAATTATTACTCAGCCTGATATGCACGGTATTGAAGATATCGGGCTTGTAAAAATAGATTTATTAAGCCAGCGTTCTCTTGGAGTTTTAAGAGAAACTATTAAACAAATTGAAACTAATAATTCAGTCTGTCATTCCGTACTTGATGCGGAATCTAAAGATTAACCCACAGTTTCAACTGTGGGAAAAATTACAAAGAAAGGATACAAACTACATAATGCCATCTACAAAATTCTACATCGGAACAGCCGGTTGGAAATACACAGATTGGATAGGCTCATTCTATCCCAAAAAAGAATCCGCTTCTTTCGATTGGCTTACTTACTATTCTCAACATTTTAATTGTGTTGAAGTCAACTCAACATTTTATGCTTATATGTCCGATAAAGTTATTAATTCCTGGATAAGAAAAACTCAAGCATTAGAAGATTTTACTTTTACAATTAAGCTTCATCAGGATTTTACTCATAACAGGTCATTTACAAAAGAGAATGTTGATGGAATAAACTACAATCTTAACCTTTTACAAAGAGCAGGAAGATTGGGCGGACTCCTCATTCAATTTCCTCAATCTTTCAGGTTCGATGAAAACTCCGCAAAGCATATCAGCAAATTGAAAGAACTCTTTGGTAGTTTTGAATTATTTATTGAAGTAAGGCACGGTTCTTTTCATACAAAAGAAGCATTGGACTTTTTTAAGTCGGCAAACTTAAATTGCATCACGATTGATCAACCGCAAATAGGAAATGCAATCAGCTTTAAACCAATTGTAACAAGTAAAAGCTTGTACTTCCGTCTGCATGGTCGTAATGTAGAAGATTGGTTCAAAGGTTTTGATAAGATAGGCCAGGAAAAACAAAGCGAAGAAGATCGCAATGCAAGGTACAATTATCTCTATACTCCGGGCGAACTTCTTGAAATGGTAGAACAGATAATGAATGCCTTGGATAACATTAAAACTGTCTTTGTAATTACTAATAATCACCCTAAAGGCAATGCAGTCGCAAATGCTTTTCAGTTAATTAATATGCTGGAAAAAAGAGAAGCAGAAATTCCTTCTACCACTTTAAAACATTATCCTCAACTTAAAAAGAATTCAGACGTACAGGTTGAAACCGATTTGTTTGGTAATCAAATATGAGAACTATTTTCCATCTCGATATGGATACATTTTTTGTTTCAGTGGAAAGGATTCTGAATCCTAAGCTGAAAGGGAAACCTGTTGTTGTAGGAGGTGATCCTAAATATGGGAAAGGTGTGGTTGCCGCCTGCTCTTATGAAGCAAGAAAATATGGTTTGCATTCTGCAATGCCTATTAGAAAAGCTTATGCTCTTTGCCCACAGGCAATTTACATTCACGGGCATTATAATGAATACGTCCGTTATTCTCACCTGGTAAAGAATATTTTAAGCAGGTATGCACCTGTATTAGAGCCGGCAGGCATAGATGAATTTTATATGGATTTTACAGGCTGTGAACATATTTATGGGCCTTATCCTGCATTAGCAACAGCTATTCAGAAAGAAATTAATATCAAACTTTCTTTGCCTTGTTCAATAGGGATTGCATCTAATAAAACAACTGCTAAGATTTGCTCTGATTACAAAAAACCAAATGGAATTACTTATGTTCCTCCGGGTGAAGAAAAAAAATTTCTTGCTGAGCTTCCTGTTCAGGTTATTCCGGGAGTTGGTAAAGTAACTTTAAAAGAATTAAATCAGAAAGGAATTTATTTTGTTCGCGATATAACTGATTTACCCAAAGATTATTTCTCTGCAGCTTTTGGAAAATATGGTAGCGATCTTTGGGAAAAAGCTAATGGAAAAGGAGTAGAATATTTATCAGTCGAAAGAGAGCAGAAAAGTATTTCACACGAAACTACTTTTCTGAATGATGTCTTATCTGTAAAGAAAATTGAAGAAACTCTTTTTACTCTATCTGCAAAACTTTCTCATTCATTAAAAGAAAATAACTGGATTGCATCTACAATTAGTTTTAAGCTTCGATACTCGGATTTTAATACAATAACCAGGGCAAGAACAATTTCGCATACTGATGATCCTGCTGTAATTTTCAATACAATAAAAGGATTATTTCATAAGAATTTTACAAGAAGAGTTGCTGTAAGATTGGTAGGAATAAGATTAACAAATTTTTTAATGAAATCAGAACAGCTATTTATCTTCGATGATAACTTTACCAAACGCCATAGAATATTAGAAGCAGTAAATCAGGTCCGAGCAAAATATGGCTTCTCATCAATCTCTTTTGGTTCATATTCCTAATCTTAATTTTATAAGATTTATAAACCCACTTTACATTTTTTGACATAATTTCAACTTGGCATTGGACAGCCAGTGTTACATAAGAAACATTATTTAACTAACTAATCATCTTTACGTCATCTTCTCTTTCTATCCAAGTCAAAATAATGTTGGCTTATGTAAACTCGGCACAGATACCAATCAGTTCATCATCGTTCCGTTCAGGTACATGATGCAACGTACCCTCACTCCACTTACATTGTTCTTCCTTGAACAGCAACCTTAGAATATAAACAGTAACTTTACTATTTGTCAGCTTGTCCTGAGCTTGGCGAAGGGCTTCATTCCGGGTGGCTCCCACCCTCAGCACACCCTCCATTCCGCTTTTTATTTGTATATTGAATTAAATTTTTTCAAGAGGTCAACTATGAGTGATGATTTTTATACCCTTGCATTATGGAAAGTGAAAAAGAACAACTTAGTTGAATTCAAACAACTTTGGGAGGAAGAACTTGCTTCAGCATTTATTAAAGTTAATCCTTATGCTAAAGGCACTTTAATTCAAAGTCTTGAAAATCCAAATGTGTTTTATTCATTTGGTCCGTGGGCAAATTTAGAACAAATGCAGTCTGCACGTTCCAATAAAAAAGTCCGTTCAGCAATTTCTAAACTCGTAGCTCTTTGTGAGGAAGCTAAACCAGGATCTTTCAAAAAGATATTATCTGTTTCCGGTAACAAACAATAAAATTTTCTATC
>CAYNUV010000395.1:0-3506 GCA_964400245.1 uncultured Ignavibacteriaceae bacterium | reverse complement strand
CATTTGAGCCATAATTATCTCCAAAATCTTTCCACCAGCCGTAAGCATAAGCCACATCAATACCAACTGTTTCATCGGCTAAAAAACCAAAACCAGCTGTAAAATATTTCCTATCAAATTCAGATGGATCATCCTGGTAAGCAGAAGGTTGAACAAAATATCCACCTCTAAGTCTCAAACCTATTTTTGGAACAGTGTATTCAATTCCAAAATTATAATTAACTACTGAGCGTAAAAAATCCTTTACATCTTTATTAATACTTTCAACATATTGTTCGCCTAAGCCTTCCTGATCCTCAAATTTAATCTGAGAATAATCAATTAAAGTAGCTTCTGCACTTAGTATTAGTCCTACTATGTTATATGAAAAACCGCCACCAAGTTCAATCGGAGTAGTTATCCGATATTCAATTGCATCACTGTAATCAGCTGGATCAAGTGCCGGACTAAATCCTGTTCCAAATTCACTCCATCCATCAACATGGAATTCTTCATTAATATTAAAAGTTTTTGGGAACTGTATGGTCAAACCAAATCTTGCAGAATTATCCAGTTGATATAGAAGTCCAAACTTTGCATCCCAACCGGAAATATCCCAATCGAGAATCCTGTTAAGATAGAAAGTCATAAAATCAGCTGTTAATGAATCTGTAGGATCGGTCCTTTCTTGATAAATATTCTGAGTATCATCTTCATAATAATCATTAACTGATTTGAAGTTTCCCGAAATCACATTAAGATTGAGACCGATAAAAAGATTTCTATAAACTTCAATCGCACCTGAGAAGGTCCAGTTATCTATACTTCCTGAGTTTAGAATACTACCACTTTGATTTAAGTCACCTGATATCGGTGTGTTATTATCAAGATCAGTTAAATAAAGATCGAATGGAATATCTGTGTCAAGTAAATCCTGAATTAAAGAGTTACTGCCATTATTGAACCCATCAAATTTAGTTGCGCCATTAAGATCTTTAGCTGTATGATATGAAAGTCCGAATACTAAACTTCCTCTTAAAGTAGGGAATGGAAAAGCAAAACTTAACCTGTTTAGTTCTGTGTTACTGTTTGAGTAAGAGGTTCCTTGATTAAAAAAATCAACATCATTATCAAAGTTTGAATAACTTAATCCACCGGTGAATTCAAGTCGTTTAAGTAAACCAAACCCTGCCGGGTTAAAAAATGCAGCAGAACCATCATCGCTTAAACCAATGTAACTATTACCCATACCCAAAGCTCTTGCATTCGATCCGATGCCTGGAATTGCTACTCTTAATGCATCATTAATATTTTGTGATTTTGTTTCTTTTGAACTTAAAAAGATTAAACCAATAGATATAATTAATATTTTAAGAATAGTTTTCAACATTTATCTTCTCCCGTTATTACGGTTACCGTCATTATTCCTGGTATTATTATTTGAGGAATTAGAATTTTGCCTTGAATTGTCATTAGAATTATTTGAGCTGTCAGAGTCAGTTCTTTTCGTTTCAGTTTTAGTATTACTGCTTGAACTATTTGAAGCATTATTTGTATTACTGCTTCTTGTAGGTGGTGGTGTCTCTAAAATCTCTTTTCTATCCGGATTATTTCTACCATTACCATTATTTCTTATATCGCTAACACTTCTATCTCTCTTATATTTATCATCTGTCCTATCACGTGTTGGAGGCGCAATAGTTAGCCACCATGGATAATCGTAGTAATAATAATATTCTTCACCATAATAAGTATCATTGTCATATGATTCATAATTACTTTCATCCGGGAAATCTTCCTCAGGAGTCCAGATGACCGTATAGCATCCGCTTAAGAAAAATGGGATCAATAAAAAGAACAATATTTTATTTAATGTTTTCATAATTATCACCTTGATCTGTTACCCGTATTATTTCCACTTTTGTTTCCACTTGTATTACCACTTCTGTTTCCGCTGTTATTCCCGCTTCTGTTCTGAGGCGGATTATTATTATTCTTTGGAGGATTATAATTATTCCTTGGTGTATTATTCTTCGGAGGATTGTAATTCTTTGGAGTATTATTCTTCGGAGGATTGTAATTCTTTGGAGTATTATTCTTCGGAGGATTATAATTTTTTTCCTTTACACCACTTTTTCTTTGGGTTTTATTTTCCTGTTTAATATTTGATTTGTTATCTCTATTTGTATTTGTTTTGTTTTTAGTATCATTTCTCTTTATAACAGGCGTATTTGTTTTTTTCTGTTCAGTTTTAATGTTATTCCTGCCTGGCGTATTCTTTTCAATATCTACTTTATTTCTCTTTGTAGTAAGAGTATTTTTATTTTCATCAGATATATTCTTCCTTTTAACATCAAGATTCTTAGTGTCACCTGTAATTTTCGTTCTTGTAGAAGTAGTCAGTTTAACATTTTCCTTAGAACGGGTTCTTAAATCTTTAGCTACAAAAGTATTGTTTCCTCTTGTTAAGGATCCTCTTGTTGTATAGCTTGATCTGAGTCCATCATTATTACGAAGTCTTAAACCTGTTTTATCTCTTTCGCGGGTAACTGTATTCCCGGACCAGTAACTGCCGCCATAATATGGATAACCGCCCCAGTAATAACCTGGATTGTAATTATAATAGCTAAAGTAGTGATGTGGATAATAGAAAGGTCCGCACCAAACGGGGTAGTAAAATGGATCCCAGCAGAAAGGATCATAATAAGAATAACCCCAATAATAACCGATTGTTATTGTTGGATAGTAACCCCAATAATATCTCCGGTAAGGAGCTTCGTAGTGATTGCTGATTCCTGCATCTTCGCCCTCATAATATTCTTCATTATTATAAGATTGCGAATCTTCATCTGTATAATATTCACTCGTATCTTCATAAGAATCATAATAACTATCATCTTCAGTCGTTACTTGTTCATCTTCTTTTTCGTAATCATAATCACGCATTGCAACCTGGGTATAACAGCCTGCTAAGAAAAATGAAGCAATTACTAATGGGATAAATAATTTTAAGGTTTTCATAACTGATTCTCCACTAAACTCGTTTTAATTCAATAAACTACTACAAAATCGGCAAAAACCACGCCCGATTAAAGGAAGAAATAAGTGCCGCTTTCTTAAAGATTTCAAATTATTTTTTCTGATTATGTATATAAAATTAAACTTCCTTGTACATTATATGAGACAAAGGAATTAATGGGAAGGTTTTACCTGAAGTGTCATCAGAAGATACTTTTTATATATTCAATCCTTAATGCGCGATCTGCAACACTTGGGTTCCATCTTTTGTTATCCAGCAAATCTCTTAAATCAAAACCGAGTGTAAATCCTTCTCCGAGTGACCATCGCAATCCTACATTAAGATAGCCGTTGCCATCTCCAAACAAGTTAGTTTTTGTATTATCATTTAAAGTGAAATCATAGTCCATTATTAGTGAAATGTTCGGCCCTAAAGTTTTTTCAGCGCCTGCCATAAGATTAATAAAATTATCTCCATCATCACCTTCAAGAGAATAATTAGCTGAACC
>CAYNUV010000394.1:0-3513 GCA_964400245.1 uncultured Ignavibacteriaceae bacterium | reverse complement strand
TTGTTTTGATTTTGTAGATTCCCGTTTTCACGGGAATGACAAGATAATTAAACCTTTTAAGGCACCCTCTTTTTTATCTATGAAAAACTTAATCCCTCTATTCCCACTTAAAATAGTAGTATTCCCCTATTCAAAAATCCCTCTTCATATTTTTGAAGAACGATATAAAAAAATGATTGGAAAATGTCTTGAAGAAAAAAGTGGTTTTGGAATTGTTAGTCTTATTAAAAAAGATTTATCGGAAATTGGCAGTTATGTTGAGGTCACAGAAGTCATTAATAAATTTCAAAATGGCGAGATGGATATTATTGTTAAAGGGATGTTAAGATTTAAGTTGACTAAAACTCAGAAACATAACGATGGTTACTTAATTGGTAAAATAGAAGAGTATAGAGATATATCAAATGATTTAAATAAGAATCTTCTTGAAGAATTAAAGAATAATTTTCTTTCAGTATTGAAAAAAATAAATTTTAAAATGGAGGAAAACTTCTGGCAAAGTTATGATAAAAGTGAACTCAAGTCTTTTAAGATTGCTGAAAAAGCAGGTCTCTCCCTTGAGCAGCAGCAGAAATTATTAACACTCCAAAAAGAGAATGCCAGAATTAATTTACTACTAAGACACTTAAAAAAATTAGACAAGCAGGTTAATGAAAATATTTTGACAGGGGCAATAATTCTTGGAGATGGGTATTTGAATTAACCGGCAAGCAATTCGTAACACAGATTATTAACCTGTGCTACGGGTCGGTACGTTTTATCTATTAAACTTCTGCTCTTATATGCTTCTCTACCAAAGTTAACCTGTTAACAGCTCTTGCAAGTGCAACCCTTGCTCTTTCAATATCAGTATCTTCAGTTTTATGAGTCAATCTTTCCATTGCTCTTTCTTTTGCTCTCTTAGCTCTCTCAATATCAATTTCTTCAATCGCTTCTAATGAATCAGCAAGAACTAGTACATTATTATTTAAAACTTCAACCGTACCGCCGCCTGTTGCAAAATATTTAGTTGTATTTGCATCAACTTTTATTTTCACAAGTCCGATCTCAAAAACACTAATAAGAGGAGCATGGTTCTTTAAAACCTGGAATGTTCCTACAACACCTGGAATTGTAATTGATTCTATATTCCCTTTAAATACAATTTTTGCAGGAGTAATTATTTCAAGATAAAGAGCTTCTCCCATTATTCACTCAACTTCTTAGCTTTTTCAACAGCTTCTTCAATTGTTCCCACATACATAAAAGCTGCTTCTGGAAGATCATCATGCTTACCATCTATAATTTCCTGGAATGCTCTAATTGTATCTTCAAGCTTAACATATTTTCCTTTATAACCGGTAAACTGTTCAGCAACATGGAAAGGCTGGCTGAAAAATCTCTGGATTCTTCTTGCTCTTCTTACGATTACTTTATCTTCATCGGATAGTTCATCCATTCCAAGAATATTAATGATATCCTGAAGATCTTTATAATGCTGAAGTATTTCTTTACATCTTGTAGCAACATCGTAATGCTTCTGCCCTATGTTTCCCGGCTGAAGAATTCTCGATGTTGAGTCAAGAGGATCAACTGCAGGATAAATACCAAGCTCTGAAATCTGCCGGCTTAATACAGTTGTTGCATCAAGGTGAGCAAATGCTGCTGCAGGAGCCGGATCAGTTAAATCATCTGCAGGTACGTAAATGGCTTGTACAGAAGTAATTGAGCCCTTATCTGTCGAGGTGATTCTTTCCTGTAAGGCACCCATTTCAGTTGCAAGGTTTGGCTGGTATCCAACTGCAGAAGGCATACGTCCTAAAAGTGCCGACACCTCAGAACCTGCCTGAGTAAAACGGAATATGTTATCAATAAAAAGAAGAACGTCTCTCCCCTCTTCATCACGGAAATATTCTGCAACTGTTAAACCGGTTAATCCGATTCTCAATCTCGCACCTGGTGGTTCATTCATCTGTCCGAACACGAGTGCAGTTTTTTCAAGCACTCCGGATTCTTTCATTTCAAGCCAGAGATCATTTCCTTCACGAGTTCTTTCACCAACACCGGCAAAAACCGAATAACCTCCATGTTCCTGTGCAATGTTATGAATTAGTTCCTGGATAATAACTGTTTTACCGACACCGGCACCACCAAATAAACCTGTCTTTCCACCTTTTGTGTATGGTTCAAGCAGATCAATTACTTTGATACCTGTCTCAAACATTTCCGATTTTGTAGAAAGATTTTTAAACAGTGGGGCAGGTCTGTGAATCGGATATCTTTTCTTTGTTTTTACTTCACCTAAGCCATCTATCCCATCGCCAATTACATTTAATAATCTTCCCAGAGTTTCAGGACCAACCGGAACTGATATAGGTTCACCAGTATCAAAAGCATCCATTCCGCGAACAAGTCCATCTGTGGAATCCATTGCAACAGCACGCACCCTATCTTCACCTAAATGCTGCTGAACTTCTGCAATAAGATTGTTTGTTTCACCTTCTGTAGTTGTACGTGGTATTCTAACTGCGTTATATATTTTAGGCAGGTGTTCATATTCAAATTCGATATCAACAACGGGACCTATTACCTGTATTATTTTACCTTTTTGTTCCTGCTGATCTTGAGGCATTTTCTATCCTTGGTTTTTAAAAATGAATTTACAAATTTAGTTATAGAGGTTAGATTAAACAAATTATTCCATTGAGAAAAACTTTATTGTAAATAGTAATTTCTTTCTTATTTTTTTGATCATCATTTATATGATTTTTTTATAACCTGATTTATCAAAAAAAACCTCAAATTTGGAGCTTCAATGAAGAAAAATATAATACTTGGAGTTATACTTCTCTGTTTGTTCATCCCGATTCAAAACGCTCAAACTTCTCAAAAGGAAAATTACCACAAATGGTGGGATGACAGGCATCCAAATGAACCATTTAAAAGTGAAACACTTAAAAAATTACCTTTAATACAAGTTAAAGGAAATCAGTTTGTCAATTCAAATGGTGATACAATTTTATTCCGCGGAGTTTCTATTTCTGATCCTGACAAAATAGAAAACCAGGGATACTGGAATAAAAAGCATTTTGAAAAAGTTAAAGAGATGGGTGCAATGATTGTTCGTATTCCTGTACATCCTGTTGCTTGGCGGGAGAGAACTCCGGCAAAATATCTAGAGCTTCTTGATCAGGCTGTTGAGTGGTGTACTGAACTTGATATGTATGTTAATATTGACTGGCATTCAATCGGTAATTTAAAATCGGGACTTTTCCAAGATCCCATGTATAACACATCTGTGACTGAAACAAATGAATTCTGGCGAACAATTGCCAGTCGTTTCAGCGGGCACAATACTATAGCTTTTTATGAACTCTTTAATGAACCAACTTTATACAGGGGACAGCTTGGTAAAATGTCGTGGGAAGAATGGAAAGAGATTAATGAAAATCTTATTAGCATAATAAGAGCTTTTGATAGGGAAAAAATTCCTTTGGTTGCAGGGCTTGATTGGGCTTATGATCTTACACCTTT
>CAYNUV010000393.1:0-3521 GCA_964400245.1 uncultured Ignavibacteriaceae bacterium | reverse complement strand
CAATTGCAATTATGGGTTATACCGGAATTGGCAAAACAACTTTTATAAATCTTATCCCAAGACTTTATGATGTTACTGAAGGTAAGATTTTTATTGATGGTAAAGATGTAAGAACTATTCCGTTAAATGTTTTAAGAAGAGAGATTGGTGTTGTACAGCAGGAATCTTTTATGTTTTCAGATTCCGTTACGAATAATATATCTTACGGATTACGAGAGATTAATAAAGAAAGAGTAATTGAAGTTTCAAGGATTGCTCACTTTGATAAAGATGTTGAAGACTTTCCTCTTAAATTTGATACGATGGTTGGAGAAAGAGGAATTACTTTATCAGGCGGACAAAAGCAGAGAGCTGCGCTTGCAAGAGCGTTAGCAATTAATCCCAAAATACTTATACTTGATGACTCTTTCTCCGCAGTTGATACGCATACAGAAGAAGAAATTCTTAAAAGCTTAAAACAATTTATGAAAGATCCCGCAAACGGGACAGGCAGAACAAGTATTATTATCAGTCATAGAATATCTACTGTAAAAGATGCTGATAAAATAATTGTGCTTTCTGATGGAAAGATTTCTGAAGAAGGATCACACGAAGAACTTGTATTGCTTGGGGGAATTTATGCTGATTTGCATTTCAAACAACTACTTGAAACAGAACTGGAAGAATTAAGCTGAGTGATTATGGCAAAAAGAAAAATTGCATTTTTTGAAATAACTACAAAAGAAAAAAATTATCTAAAGAAAAAGTTTGACAAGATGTTTGAACTGCTTTTTTCTCCTGATGTACTTACTGATAACTCTATTCCTGATTTTATTAATGAAGTTGAAGTCATTTCTCCTTTCATTTACTCTGATATTTCAGCTAAAGTAATTTCAAAAGCAAAAAAATTAAAATTCATTTCAGCAAGAAGTACAGGTTATAATCATATTGATCTGGAAGCAGCAAAGAAAAAAAATATCTCTGTTGCAAATGTTCCTTACTATGGTGAGAATACAGTTGCCGAACATACTTTTGCATTGATTCTGGCTCTTTCAAGAAACCTGCATAAAGCTTATGTAAGAACAATCAGAAATGATTTTTCTCTTGCAGGTTTACAGGGTTTTGATCTTAGGGGAAAAACACTTGGAGTAATTGGTGCAGGAAGTATCGGAGTTCATGTAATTAAAATTGCCAAGGGATTCGGAATGAAAATTATCGCAACTGATGCTAAACCGAATCATATTTTAACTGAACTTCTTGATTTTAGTTATGTCCCGCTTGATGAATTGTTGAACAGGTCTGATATAATTACTTTGCATTGTCCTGATAATCAGCATACTCACCATCTTATCAATATGGATAATATTAAAAAAGTTAAGAGGGGTGCTTTATTTATTAACACTGCGCGAAGCGGAATTATCGAACCGAAGGCACTTTATTATGCAATTGAAAAAGGAATTTTCGGTGGTGCAGGGTTGGATGTTTTTGAAGGTGAAGAATTAATTAAAGAAGAAAACCAGATGCTCACTAAAAATGTTTCAGTAGAGCACCTCGAAGCAATTCTAAAAAGAAATATTCTACTAAAACAGGAAAATGTAATTATAACTCCGCATATGGCATTTGATTCTGTTGAAGCGGTTGAAAGGATTCTGGATACTACTACAGAAAATATTAAATCTTTTTTTGAAGGAAGGAATTATCATAAAGTAATCTGACTGAACGTTAAGCAGCAGTCTTGAACTTACACTTGAACTTTAATTATATGTCACAAGATCATCATAACGAAGAAGAAATTTTAGGTAAAGCATACGATTCACATTTGATGAAACGTTTACTTGGCTATATCAAACCTTACAGGAAGTATGTCTTCTTCGCCATATTCTTAAATATTGTTGTTGCAGCATTAGGACCGGTTCGTCCTTACCTTACAAAAATTGCAATTGATGATTATATTGTTAATTCCGACTACAATGGTTTGATTGAAATAAGTTTGATTCTCTTTGCAACCCTGATTTTTCAATCTTTAATACAATTCTTTCTTACATATTACACACAATACCTGGGACAAAAAACTTTATACGATCTTCGCACACAACTTTTTAAACACACACAAAAGCTCGCTCTTAAATTTTATGATAAAACTCCTATAGGAAGAATAGTAACAAGAGTAACAAATGACGTTGAAGCTTTAGGTGAACTTTTTTCTTCCGGTATTGTAATGGTCTTCAGCGATATTTTTATTATCGTTTGGATACTTGTATTTATGTTTTTTATGGATATTCCACTTTCATTAGTTACACTGTCAGTTCTACCTGTTCTCATTTATGGCACATTCCTTTTCAGGAAAAAAGTAAGAGAAAGTTATAGAGATGTCCGCCTTCATCTTGCAAGATTAAATTCTTACATGCAGGAACATATAACTGGAATGAATGTGGTACAGATATTCCGGAAAGAAGAAGATGAACTTAAAAAATTCTCAAATATTAATAATGATTACCGTACAGCTAACATCAAATCTATTTTTTATTATGCAGTATTTTATCCCGGAGTGGAATTGTTAAGCTCAATAGCAATTGCTCTAATCGTTTGGTATGGTGGCGGAGAAATAATACAAGGTACTTTAACAATCGGTGTTCTCTTCGCTTTCATTCAATATACAGAAATGTTTTTCCGTCCGATAAGAGATCTTTCGGAAAAGTATAACATTATGCAAACAGCAATGGCTTCATCGGAAAGAATTTTTAAACTTCTTGATAATGACACTTTTATTAAAAATCCGGAAACTCCTTCTAAACTTGATAGCGTAAAAGGAGAGATTGAATTCAGGAATGTCTGGTTTGCATATAACGATGAAAATTATGTCCTGAAAGATATTTCATTTAAAATAAACCCCGGTGAAACAGTTGCAATTGTAGGACATACAGGTGCCGGGAAGACGAGTATCATAAATACCCTAACAAGATTTTATGATATTAACAAAGGCTCAATACTTATTGATGGGAAAGACATAAGGCATCTTGATAAAAGAGAATTACGTAAACATATTTCTACTGTTTTACAGGATGTATTTTTATTTTCAGGTACAATAAGAACAAATATAGATATGGCAAATGATGAAATTCCTTATGATAAAATTATAGAAGCTGCAAAAATTGTTGGTGCGGACAGATTTATTAATTCTTTAACAGGTCTATATGATGAAACTGTTAAAGAAAGAGGCGCAACTTTAAGTGTTGGACAAAAGCAGCTAATTTCTTTCGCCCGGGCTTTAGCTTACAATCCTAAAATCCTTATCCTTGATGAAGCAACTTCCAGTGTTGATACTGAAACGGAAATGTTAATCCAGAAAGCAATAGAAAATCTTTTAGTTGGAAGAACATCAATCGTTATTGCACACAGGTTATCAACTATCCAGAGTGCAGATAAAATAATTGTAATGCATAAAGGTGAAATCCGAGAGACAGGCAAACACCAGGAGCTTCTTGCTAAAAGAGGAATTTATTATAAATTATACCAGCTTCAATATAAAGATCAGGAAATTG
>CAYNUV010000392.1:0-3523 GCA_964400245.1 uncultured Ignavibacteriaceae bacterium | reverse complement strand
TGATCTCATAAGCTTTTTCAATTTACTCCCACCCCAAGCAATAAGAGAACATAAACTGCTTCTATCTTATATGTTTCTTAAAAGAGGCAATGTTAATTTTGCCAAAAGAATAAATAATAGTCTTATACTTACGGATCCTAATACTCAGCTTTCAACAAGAGCAAAAATGAATAATTTATATATTGCTCTCTATAATGAAAATAATTTTGAAAGTGCTGTTACAATATTCAATGATATTTTAACAAGACCAGATTTAATAGATCAATTAGAACTCTCACTTGTACAACAGGCACTTGAATCTTATGCACAAATGTATGGGATGGAATTTGAAGGAGGTACTCTATCAAAAGGGAATCCAGTTGAAACAGGTGAATCAGAAACACCTGATAAATATGTTCTGCTTGGCAACTATCCAAATCCATTCAATCCAAGTACAACAATAAGTTATGGCCTACCTTATCAATCTGATGTAGAATTAGTTATCTATGACATCTTAGGGAGAATGATAAGAAGTTTTTCTATCCCATCGCAATTAGCTGGCTACCAGAATATATTATGGGATGGAAGGAATGAAAACGGTAACAATGTTTCAAGTGGAGTTTACTTGTATAGATTAAATATAAAATCACTTGAGAATAATGAAGTATTTGTGAAGACAGCTAAGTTGATGATGTTGAAATAAAAATAAGTTCAATTCTTGTTAGCCGGGATCCTTTGATTCCGGCTTTTTTATATCTCCAATAATTCTACAAACTTTAGTAACTTTATCCATCTTAATCTGATTTTTTTTTATGATAAGTGAGACTATAAGAACAAGATTTGCACCCAGCCCGACAGGTTATCTCCACGTTGGAGGGTTGAGAACTGCTTTATATAATTATTTATTTGCTAAAAGAAATAATGGCAAGTTCATTCTTCGTATTGAAGATACAGACCGGACAAGATATGTTGAAGGTGCAGTTGAAAATCTTATCTCGACTCTGCATTGGGCAGGATTGAATTATGATGAAGGTCCCGGAGTTGGTGGAGATTTTGCACCATACCTGCAATCTGAGAGACTTAACATTTATAACGAGCGAGCTGATTATCTTATAAAAGAAAATAAAGCTTACTATTGTTTCTGTTCCCAGGAAAGATTAGCAGAACTTAGAAAAAATCCTGGTAAAGAAGGATTGCAGCCGAAGTATGATAAGCACTGCCTAAATCTCTCTAAAGATGAAATAGAAAAAAAGTTAGCGAATAAAGAAAACTATGTTGTAAGATTAAATGTTCAGCCAAATGAAAATATTATTGTTGATGATGTTATAAGAGGAAGAGTAGAATTTAACAGCGATACTGTTGATGACCAGGTTTTATTAAAGAGCGATGGCTATCCAACTTATCATCTTGCAAATGTAGTTGATGATCACTTAATGAAAATAACTCATGTTATCCGTGGAGAAGAATGGCTTTCATCAACTCCAAAACATATTTTGCTTTATGATTATTTTGGCTGGGAAAAACCTGTGTTTGCACACCTCCCTCTCCTGCTTAATCCGGATAGATCTAAATTGAGCAAACGACAGGGAGATGTTGCCGTTGAAGATTACAAAGCAAAAGGATATCTCAAAGAAGCGCTTATAAATTTTGTTGCTCTGCTTGGATGGACTGCAGGCGATGATCGTGAATTTTATAATTTAAATGAACTGGTTGAAAAATTCTCTCTTGAAAGAGTAAACAAATCCGGCGCAGTTTTTAATATCGAGAAGCTTAACTGGCTTAATGCAGAATATCTAAGAATAATGCCAAACTCTGAAATTCTTATTAAGCTTAAAGAGGAATTATCCAACTCTAAATATAAAGGACAAATTTATTCTGATGATTATTTACTTAAAGTAATTGAAGCGATGAAAGAAAGAGTCAGCTTTGTAAAAGATTATCTTGAAAAAAGCCCTTACTTCTTTGAAGCTCCTGAAGAGTATGATGAATCTGTAGTCTCAAAAAGATGGAAAGATAATTCATCTGAATTATTAAAAAAGCTGAATGAAAAATTTATACAGCTTGAAAATCCCGCTAAAGATGATTACGAAAATGCTCTTAAAGAAACCGCTGCTGAACTTGGAGTTGGTAACGGAGAATTAATTCATCCTTTAAGATTAGCAGTATCAGGAGTTGGGGGCGGTCCCGGAGTTTTTGATATTACCGATATTCTTAGCAAAGAGGAAACAATAAAAAGAATAAACAACGCAATTGAAAAAATTTCTACTACAATTAACAAATCCTGAACTAAAATGAGTGATGAGATTAAAGAAAATCCAGAAATAAAACCTTCAAATTTTATAAGAGAAATAATTGATGAGCACCTTAATACAGGAAGGTTCAATAAAGTAGTTACCCGCTTCCCTCCCGAACCAAATGGTTATTTACACATAGGACATGCAAAATCAATCTGCCTTAATTTTGGGTTGGCAAAAGATTATAAAGGTAAATGCAACCTCCGCTTTGATGATACAAATCCTGAAACAGAAGAAGTTGAATATGTTGAATCAATAAAAGAAGATATAAAGTGGCTTGGTTTTGATTGGGAAGACAGAGAGTTTTTTGCTTCTGATTATTTTGACAAGTTGTACGAATATGCTGTTAAGCTGATTAAAAAAAGTAAAGCTTATGTTGATTCTTCTTCATCTGAAGAAATAAAAAATATGAGGGGCACTCCAACAGAGCCGGGAAAAGAAAGCCCATACAGAAACAGGAATGTTGAGGAAAATCTTAATCTCTTTGAAAGAATGAAAAACGGTGAATTCAAAGATGGCGAGCATGTATTAAGAGCTAAGATTGATTTATCATCTCCAAATATGAATATGCGTGATCCGATAATGTATAGAATAAGGCATGCTCATCACCATAGAACAGGAGATAAATGGTGCATTTATCCAATGTATGATTATGCTCATGGCCAGTCTGATTCAATTGAAGGAATTACCCATTCAATCTGCACACTTGAATTTGAAAATCACAGGCCTCTTTATGATTGGTTTATTGATGAGATTGAAATTCATCATCCTCAACAAATAGAGTTTGCAAGATTAAATCTTAACTACACAATTATGAGCAAGCGCAAGCTCCTCCAGCTTGTTGAAGAGAAATATGTTTCCGGCTGGAACGATCCACGGATGCCGACTCTTTCCGCTTTTAGAAGAAGAGGCTTCACTCCTGAATCAATAAGAAATTTTGCTGAACGTGTTGGAGTTGCCAGGCGTGATAATACAATTGATGTTGCTTTACTTGAACATTCAGTGAGAGAAGACCTTAATCATCGGGCTAAAAGAGTTATGGCTGTATTAAGACCTTTGAAAGTTGTTTTAACAAATTATCCTGATGATACAATTGAAGAGCTCGATGCTGTAAATAATCCTGAAGATGCTTCAATGGGAACAAGAAAAATTCCTTTCTCTAAAATCATTTATATAGAAAAAGATGATTTTATGGAAAATCCTTCTAAAAAATATTACAGACTTTCTCCCGGTAATGAAGTACGATTACG
>CAYNUV010000391.1:0-3572 GCA_964400245.1 uncultured Ignavibacteriaceae bacterium | reverse complement strand
CCAACTCATATGGGAATGTGTGCAAATATTCCTGTTTTGACATTATATTGCTCTACTTCATTTAAGTTTGGTTTTTATCCATATAATGAAAAAAGTAGCTATTTAAGTTTTGATGATTTATCTTGCAAGCCGTGTGGTATTCATGGTTATGATGAATGCCCGATAAGTACATTTGATTGCGGAAAAAAATTAAAACCCGGAATAGTTATTGAACAAATAGAGAAGATGCTTAGTGCTTAAAACCGGAATTGCAGAATTATATAATATTGATATTGAAGTTGATGAAGCTGTTCAGAAAGCAAAAAAATTATATCTTGAAGGAACAATCTTTATACATCCAACCGATACTATTTATGGTTTTGCAGCTAATCCTTTTAATGATGATGCAGTAAAAAAGATTGATGATATTAAAAAAAGATCATCGGGAAAGAAATACATTTATCTTATTAATAATGTTGATAATCTTTTAACCTATATTGATATTCATTCTGAGAAACATCTTGATTTTTTAATATCAATCTGGCCCAACCCGGTGTCAGTAGTTCTTAAATTAAATAAAAAGACTTCTGAAATATTAAATATTGAAACAGCTGCTTTCAGGATTCCAAACAACAGGTTTTGCCTGAAATTGTTAAACGCTATTAATATGCCTATGATATCAACCAGTGTGAACAGAAGCGAAGAGAAACCCTTTGTTGATCCAAATATGATCAGAGATGAATTTGGTTCTGAAATTGATACTATATTTTATTCTGATAAAAAATTGTTACATGAATCTTCAACCGTTGTAGGTTTGAGTAATAGCAAACTTACTTTAATCCGCGAAGGGAAAATTAAATTTGAAGACTTATTGAAAAAATTTAATTGAGTTTTTAAGTGAAATTTTTTGAATCTCTAAAAAAGCTTAAGAGTTTTTATATACTAATTATTCCTGGCAATTCGGCAGCTGGAACTAAATCCCGGAGATTTTCATTAACGAATATCGCTGCGGTTCTGTTGGCATATACTTTAGTTGTTGCTCTCCTTGGATATTTATTTTTTTCAATAACTCCATTTGGTGATTTGGTTTTTCCTAATGATAAAAAATTTTCATCTGAGGAAATTAAAAAAATTGAAGAGCTTAACGGCAGGATGATATTTCTTTCAAAAGAACTGGAGAGTCTCAAATCAACAAATGAAAGATTAAGATATGCAGTAATGCTTGGAGATTCTGCGTTGCTTGAATCTTTATATATAAAGAAAGATTCGAACTCAGTAAAGAAAAAAAGCGGCGGAAATATTCTTTATGTATTCAGAGATTTATTTAATTCTCTTATTAAAGTTCCTCAGGAAATTCACTATTTTATTAAACCTGTGAATGGTTTTATAAGCAGGGAATTCAATAGTGAAAAAGGTCATACTGGTATTGATTATGTTGTAAAAAGCGGCACTTCGGTTTTTGCTTCAGCTTCAGGTTATATTGTATTTGCCGATTATACTGTGAGAGATGGAAATATGGTTATAATTAATCATCAGTATGGTTATATTTCGGTTTATAAACATTGCTTAACTTTACTAAAGAAACCAAGGGAAAATGTTAAACAGGGAGAATTAATTGCTTTAAGCGGAAATTCCGGTGAAACAACAACAGGACCTCATTTACATTTTGAAATTTGGAAAGACGGGCAGCCGGTTAATCCGAAAAAATTATTCTACAACCAATAAAAGGAGATGATAAATTGATGAAACCGAAAACATTTGAAAATGGTGACGAAGTAACAATCATTAGCTCAGGTGTCCTTATCGAAGGAAAACTTTCCAGCAAAGGAAATGTAAGATTAGATGGAACAGTAAAAGGTGATGTTAATGTAAACGGTAATGTTACTATTGGTGAAAGCGGAGATATTAACGGCGAGATAAATGCCGATATTATTACCGTCGGGGGAAAAGTCGTTGGTAAATTAAATGCTAAAGAAAAAGTTGTACTGGAAGGTAAAGCAGTTCTAAAAGGTGATCTCGTAGCAAAAATTCTTGTAATTGAGGCAGGCGCTAAGTTCGATGGTAATAGCAAAATGGATGAAGGATCATCAACATATAAACCTAATGTTCCTCCTCCATTAACAAAATAAATATGAAGGAAGATTCTGATAAGAAGAATACTTCCGGTAATTATCTTAAGGATTATGCACCTTACCTTGGCTTAGGAGTTCAACTTGCGGTTACTGTTGCAGCAATGTCATTCTTAGGTATATGGCTCGATGGAGAATTTAATACTTCACCATGGCTAACAATAGTTTGTTCTTTCCTGGGAATTTTTGCAGCTCTTTTTAATTTTATTAAAGCAGTTATTAAATCGGGTAAATGATTAAAACAAAAAGATTTTTTCTGATTGTTTTAATCATTATCCTGATTTTTCTTACTGTTATTTCCATCCTATATTTTACAAATATTCTCTCCAATTCAGAATTTCAATCAATTCTTCTTGGTTTTGGGATTTCAACAGCCCATTTTGTTATTGGTTTATTCTCAGCAAGGATTAGTCTTAAAAAAGATGAAGAAGCATTTATGAAAATTGTATTTGGCTCAATGATTATAAGGCTTTTCCTGTTTGCTTTGGTCATACTAATTTCTTTACTTTTTTTGGATATAAACAGGAATAGTTATATATTTTCAATCTTCATTTTTTACATTTTATTTTTATTTATAGAAATTTATTACCTGATTCTACTTAAAACATAGCAATTTAATGTTTGTTGAGGAGATAAAAGATACTTTAGCCACAGATGTAATTGTTCAACCTTCTTCGGAAGGAGAGGGTGGGAATTGGATGTTGCATCATATAATGGATAGCAACTATCTTGATTTTGAACCGTTTGGTAAAATTATGCTTCCCCGCTTAGAACTTTTTGGAATTGATATTTCAATAACAAAGCATGTTGTGTTTATGTGGTTGGTGGCTGCAATTTTAATTTTAATTTTATTGTTGGTTTCAAAAGGATATAAGAAATCCCTTATCCCGCGAGGTTTTAGAAACTTCATTGAAATAATAATAATCTTTATAAGAGATGAAATTGTTAAGCCAACAATCGGAAATGGTTATCAAAATTATCTTCCTTATTTATTAACAATTTTCTTTTTTATTTTATTAAGTAATTTATTGGGACTATTACCTTATTCAGCTACTGTAACAAGCAATATTGCTGTTACTGCTGCTCTTGCCGGATTAAGCTTTATCGTGACTCAGGTTGGAGGGATAAGAAATAATGGATTTTTCGGATACTTCAAAGCAATGGTCCCACATGGAATGCCCGTTGTAATTTTACCCCTAATAATAGTTGTAGAAATATTAGGTCTTTTTACAAAACCTTTTGCATTGTGCATTCGTCTTTTTGCAAATATGATCGCCGGACACGTAGTCATTCTATCACTTATCGGTTTAATATTTATATTGGGGTCCATATTTGTAGCTCCTATATCAATAGCATTTGCTTTATTTATTTATATACTCGAATTATTAGTAGCTCTTATACAGGCATATATTTTTACAATGCTGTCATCACTTTTTATTGGAATGGCAGCTCATTCGGAACATT
>CAYNUV010000390.1:0-3577 GCA_964400245.1 uncultured Ignavibacteriaceae bacterium | reverse complement strand
AGGTATTGTAGGTGTAGGGCTTGGTAAAGCAAATGAAGTTACCGATGCTATTTCTAAGGGTATTGATGATGCAAAGAAAAATCTTGTTAAGGTTTATCTTGTTAAAGGAACTATTGCCCATCAAATTTTAGGCAAGTTTGGAGCTGGTAAAGTGTTGCTGAAGCCCGCTTCGCCAGGTACAGGTTTAATAGCTGGTGGCGGTGTGCGGGCAGTTCTTGAAGCAGCAGGTGTACAGGATATTCTTACCAAATCTCTCGGTTCAAGCAATCCGCACAATCAGGTAAAAGCAACTCTTAACGGATTACTTAACCTAATAGATGCAAGAAAGATGGCTAACAAAAGAAGCATGACTATAACAGAGTTATTTAATTCCTGATTGAGGTAATGATGCTGAAACTAAAAGTTAAACAAATAAGAAGTATAATTGACAGGCCTGAACCACAGAAGCGTACTATTATTGCTCTTGGTTTAGGGAGACCTAATTGGGAAAGAATTCATAATGATACTCCCCAGATAAGAGGAATGGTATATAAAGTCAAGCATCTTGTTGAAGTAAGTGAATATCAGCCAACAGATGAAGAACAGAAAGAGATAAAAGCTATTGTAAAAAAGAAGGCACCTGCAAAAAAGGTTGCTTCAACTAAGACAAAGAAATCTACTACAAGAAAAAAAAAAGAAGTTAAGAGTAAATAAATGGATATTTTAAGTAATCTTAAATACGCAGAAGGCTCAAGGAAGAAAAGAAAAAGAATTGCAAGGGGCGAAGGTTCAGGTCATGGCGGTACTGCCACAAGAGGAATGAACGGTCAGCTTTCAAGATCAGGTGCTAAAAAGAGAGCTTGGTTTGAAGGTGGACAAATGCCTTTGCAAAGAAGAATTCCTAAGTTTGGCTTTACAAATATTTTTAGAAAAGAATTTCAGGTCGTAAACCTTGGAAGTATTCAGAGATTAGTAGATGAAAAGAAGCTGGCTGATATTACTCTTAATCCAGAGGAATTCAAAAAGTTAGGTTTAGTCAAAAGTTCAAAAAAGGCTGTAAAGATTTTAGGTAATGGAGAATTGAAAATAAAAATTCAGATTGAAGCTAATGCTTTCAGTAGTTCGGCAAAAGAAAAAATCGAAGCTGCCGGCGGTTCAATTAAAAAAATATAATCCGGATTTTAATGGCAACAATTACAGATACTTTCAGAAATATTTTTAAAATACATGAACTGCGGCAAAGAATTTTATATACTTTAGCTCTTTTATTTATTGTTCGATTCGGATCTCATCTCACACTTCCAGGTGTTGATGCAATTCTTTTAACTCAAAGTATGCAAAACCAGACAACAAACAACCTGTTTGGTTTATATGACTTGTTTGTGGGAGGAGCTTTTTCGAATGCGGCAATCTTTGCTTTGGGAATAATGCCGTATATATCTGCTTCAATCATCCTTCAATTGATGGGAGCTGTTGTTCCGTACTTTCAGAAACTGCAGCAGGAAGGTGAAGAAGGCAGAAAGAAAATTACACAGCTAACAAGATACGGAACTGTGTTTATTTCTGTTTTACAAGCATGGGGTGTTACAGTAAGACTTTTGAATATTCAGGTGCAAGGATTACCAATTGTTCCAGCCCAGGTTCAGGGTTTTTCCTGGGTGCTTTCAACAATAATAATTCTAACTGCCGGAACTATTTTTATGATGTGGATGGGTGAACAAATTACTGAAAAAGGAATAGGCAATGGTATTTCTCTTATAATATTTATTGGCATAATTGCCCGTTTCCCATTTGCTCTGCTCGATGAATACCAGCTTATTGAATCGGGCCAGAGAAATATAATTATTGAATTTGTAATAATAGCTTTTATGGTTTTTATTATTGCTGGTGTAGTGCTGGTTACACAGGGCACCCGCCGGATTCCGGTTCAGTATGCAAAGAGAGTTGTTGGAAGAAAAATATACGGAGGTGTAACACAGTATATCCCTTTAAGAGTTAATACTGCAGGTGTTATGCCGATTATTTTCGCTCAATCAATAATGTTTATTCCAAATACGGTACTTTCATTTTTCCCCGATAATGAACTTTTACAAACTTTATCCGGATATTTCGCTTATACATCACCTGTGTATTCTATGGTATATGCCCTAATGATTGTATTCTTTACATATTTTTATACTGCAATTGCTTTTAACCCAAAAGATGTTGCTGATAATATGAAGAAACAAGGCGGATTTATACCGGGAATAAGACCAGGCAAGCATACATCTGAATTTATTGATAACATTCTGACAAAGATTACTCTTCCCGGTTCTATTTTCCTGGCTATTGTAGCAATTCTTCCGGCATTTGTTTCTGTCTTGGGAGTATCCGGTCAGTTTGCACAATTCTTTGGAGGTACAAGTTTGTTAATTATGGTTGGTGTTGCTCTGGATACATTGCAGCAGATTGAATCTCATCTGTTGATGAGACACTATGATGGATTTATGAAATCCGGTAAGATTAAGGGCCGCAGGTAAGCGTCGCTTTTATAATTGTGATTTATATTAAAAATAAAAAAGAAATAGATTTAATAAGAGAAAGTTGTAAGATCGTTGCTGAAACTTTACAGTTACTTAAAACTAATGTTAAACCTGGTATTACAACTTTAGAACTGGATAAAGTAGCTGAAGATTATATCCTTAGCAATAATGCTAAAGCAGCATTTAAAGGATATTCACAAGGTGGTTCTTATAAATTTCCCGGATCTATTTGCACATCGGTTGATGATGAAGTAGTTCACGGAATTCCGGGACAAAGAGTTCTTAATAATGGTGAAATAATCTCTCTTGATGTAGGTGTTTATAAAAACGGTTACTTTGGAGATGCTGCATTAACGGTTCCTGTTGGTTCAGTGAGTGAAGAAAAACAAAAGCTTCTTGAAGTAACTGAAAAATCTTTATATCTCGGTATTGAAGAAGCAAGAGAGCATCAACGGTTGCACGATATTTCCGGGACGATCCAGGAGTATGTTGAGAAGAATGGTTTCTCTGTAGTAAGAGAACTTTGCGGACATGGTGTTGGAAAATATTTGCACGAAGATCCATCCGTTCCGAATTTTGGTAAAAAAGGAACCGGAGTTAAGCTGAAAAATGGAATGACCCTTGCGATTGAACCAATGGTTAATCAGGGGAAAAGTGGAGTCCGAACAGCAAACGATGGATGGACAGTTTTAACTGCTGATAGTCTTCCATCAGCACATTTTGAACATACGATTTTAATATCGGATGGTAAACCAGAAATTCTTACAATTGTTTAATGGCAAAGCAAGGTCCTATAAAAGTTGATGGAATTATAACTGAAACTTTACCCAATGCAAATTTTAAGGTAAAGCTTGATAACGGTCATGAAATACTTGCTCATATTTCAGGTAAGATGAGAATGCATTTTATAAAAATACTGGTCGGCGATAAAGTTTCTGTTGAACTATCTCCCTATGATCTTTCAAAAGGGAGAATAACGTACAGGTATAAATAACGGAGTTTAAATGAAAGTCAGAGCTTCAGTAAAAAAGATATGTGAAAATTGTAAAATAATTAAACGTAAAGGCGTTGTAAGA
>CAYNUV010000389.1:0-3585 GCA_964400245.1 uncultured Ignavibacteriaceae bacterium | reverse complement strand
ATACCTTTAGCCAATCTTTATCAGCAGAACAAATTTATGAAAAGGTAAAGGATGCTGTTGTAGTAATTTATGCTTACGATTATGACGATGAATTAGCAAAGCAAGGAAGCGGTGTTGTTTTAAATGACAAAGGATACGTTATAACTAATTACCATGTTCTGTCCGGTTGTGAAAGACTTGAAATAATGCACGGCGAAGAAATAATACCTTATGTTGATATTATTGGAATTGATGTTGAGAAAGATATTCTGATTCTTAAAATTGAAGAGAAAAAATTTCCATCGATGAAGCTTGGAGATGTAAAATCTTTGAAAGTGGGGCAGCGTGTTTATGCAATTGGAAGTCCTATGGGTTTTGAAAATACTATCTCTGAAGGAATAATAAGCGGATTAAGAAGCTATGATGAGTTTAGAAAAAACTATATACAAATAACTGCAAGCATATCTTCGGGCAGCAGTGGTGGTGCTGTCTTAAATGATAAAGGAGAATTAATTGGCATTAGCACACTAACTGTAAAAGATGGACAAAATTTAAATTTTGCAATACCGATTGATGAAGTGTTGAGTGTAGAAGTAGGAACATATAGTAAAGACAATGCTTTTAAAGATTTTGAATTATTTGAAAAAGGATTTAATGCTGCAGAAAATGGCAATCATTACGATGCTATTAAATATTATTCAAAGTTTATTGAAATATATCCTTATGACGCTAAGGCATACAATAATCGTGGAGTTGCAAAAGGCAATTTAGAAAACTACAAAGGAGCAATCCAAGATTTTAACAATGCAATAGAAATTAATCCTAATTATGCGACAGCATATTTTAATCGTGGAATTGTAAAAATCAGTTTAAAAGATTATAGAGGAGCAATTCAAGACTATACTGAATCAATTGAGATTAATCCGAATTATATAGACGCCTACTACAATCGTGGAAATGCAAAAGCAAACTTAGAAGATTATATAGGAGCGATTAAAGATTTTAATAAAGCTATTGAGATTAACCCAAACGACGCAGATTTTTATAACAATCGAGGCCTTTCAAAAAATAATTTGAATGATTATAATGGCGCAATACAGGATTTCAATAAAGCAATTGAAATTAATCGATATGATAGTGATGTGTATTATAATCGTGGTATTTCCAAAATGGCTTTAGGCGATTATGAAGGAACATTGCAGGATTACAATAAAGCTATTGAAATTGATCAATATGATGGTGAGGCGTACTACAATCGTGGTAATTTAAAAATCAAATTAGAAGACTATAGAGGTGCAATACAAGATTATACTCAGGCAATTATAATTAATCCTTTTCATGATGGCTCATACAATAATCGCGGAAATGTTAAGAGTGAATTAGAAGATTATAGAGGTGGAATACAGGATTATAACAAAGCAATCGAAATTAATCCTTATAATGCTGACCCATACATTAATCGTGGAATAGCAAAACATAAATTAGGTGATCAAAACGGAGCTTGCTTGGATTGGAGTAAAGCCGGTGAATTGGGTAATTATGATGCTTATGACTTAATAAAAGAATACTGTAATTGATTGTTGTACTAAAATTTAAATATTATGAGGTTGAAAGAAGCGAATACAATATTAGAAAATACTGTTTCTCATTTTAAACAAATTCAAAATATTGCAGCAGATCTCGAACAAATGTTAGAAACTCAGATTATAGGTGAGAATCTTGTTGAAACAATAAAATTGTTCCCTACAGATAGTTCAATTCCTCAAATGTTTTTTAATGAGCTTCGTTATCAGCAATTTAATATTATTTATCCAAATATATTATGGTCATCTCTCTTCTTAACTGCTTATGCAAATCTTGAATCATCTTTAGATTTACTTTCAGACTATTATTTCATATCAAAGAATCTAAATATTTCTCCTAAAGACTTAAAAGATAGAGGAATAGCAAGATCCAAAAAGTATTTAACTAAACTAGTTGGATTAAAATTTCCTGATGACACAAAAGATTGGGATTCAATAAATGAAGTTGCTTATATAAGGCATTGTTTAATTCATGCAAATGGAATTGTTAGTCAAACTAATGATAATGAAAAAATCCATTCAGTTGTTAAAAAATACCCTGAGATCAAAATCGAAAATGATCATATTATCATAACGAAGGACTTTGTTAATTCATTTACGTCTTGGTGTGAAAATTTATTATTATCATTACAACTGTTTAATCAATTTACTTATTAATTTTGGAGACCTAAATAGTCTGATATTGTTATGGGAGCAATAATCATATCATTAGATACCGGAAGAAGAACTGAATATCTCACTTCTTTTTTTCTTAGTCATTATGCCCTTACAATTCCTATTAGAGGACATGATGATAGGTTAGAGTCTGATTTTATATGTGTTGGGTTAAAAAAAAGGGGTAAGCTATTTCTACCCGACATTAAATTAATTTTCTGGATTCAAACAAAATCACAGAGTTCTATTAACACTAAAGCCATTGAAATAGAATCTAAATCGACTGTTGATGGTATTTTAAATAATAAAATGCCATATTTTATTGCTATAGCAAATACTAAAGATGAGCCAAAATTGAAAATTTACAATACTTCTGAACGAATTGCACTTAGACATTCTTATCCAAGAAAAAATATTAAGAAAATCATTTTTAAGCCAGGTATGCCAAATAATAAAAAAATGTATAGTATTTCAAAAGATAATATTGCTACCATATATATGAATGAGCCATTCCTAACCTTTTCTGCTAAAGATACAAATCGAAAAGAAACGATATGGAGAAAATTAAAAAAAAGAATTGAAGTAGAGTACAGAAATTTCCTTTATGCCTCTGTTGGATTAGGACGATTTTATAGAGATAACCTTCCATGGTTACCACACAATCAAAGTAATAGAATTTTTTATCCTGACAATGGTAAATTGACAAATGAAACCCAGACAACAATTAAAACTGCCATTCGAATGCTAGAACTTACAATTATTAATAGGGAAAAAAATTCTAATCCCCATTCCGACCTTGTACAAGGATTTAATATCCTGAAAAAAAAGATAAACTTTTTGAGTTAAAAGCCTGTTTATTTACAAGGTTATCTAGGACCATTTATTGAGAGAGTTAAGATCACTAATTGTGATTTCCCGGCTAAAGATTAGTTAACTTAAACCCCCATCTCCTCTTTAACTTCTTTAAATGCCTTAACAGCAAAATCCAGATCTTCTTTTGTATGTGCTGCAGAGATCTGTACTCTTATTCTTGCAGTTCCTTTAGGTACAACAGGATAAAAGAAACCGATTACATAAATTCCTTTTTCAAGCAGCCGTGCTGCCATTTTTTGTGAGAGTGCAGCATCGCCAATCATTATCGGCACAATGGGATGAATGCCGGGTTTTATATTTAAACCTGCTTTTGTAATCTGTTCTCTGAAATATTTTGTATTCTCCTCAAGCTTATCTCTAAGATGAGTTGTTGATGAAAGCATTTCCAGAACTTTAATTGAGGCAGCAACAATGCTTGGTGCAACTGTATTTGAAAAAAGGTAAGGACGTGATCTCTGGCGAAGCAGATCAATTATTTCTTTTCTTCCGCTTGTGT
>CAYNUV010000388.1:0-3615 GCA_964400245.1 uncultured Ignavibacteriaceae bacterium | reverse complement strand
ATTTAAAATTGTTATAATAATTGAAATTGATGATCAGGTAATTGATAATTATGAAACTACATTTGGGATCCGCACATTTTATTTTGATGTTGATAAAGGCTTCTTCTTAAATGGAAAACAGGTAAAAATAAACGGAGTATGTAATCATCACGATCTTGGTTGCCTCGGTTCAGCAATTAATATACGTGCAATTGAACGTCAACTGGAAATATTGAAAGAAATGGGTATAAACGGTATCCGTACTTCGCATAATCCGCCCGCACCAGAACTACTTGATTTATGCGATAAGATGGGATTCATTGTTATGGACGAAGCTTTTGATATGTGGAAAAAAGGTAAAACAAAATATGATTATTCATTAGATTGGGACGAATGGCACAAAAAAGATTTGGAAGATATGATACTTCGCGACCGAAACCATCCAAGCATTTTTATATGGAGTATCGGAAATGAAGTAATCGAGCAATGGGATAAGAAGGATAGCAGCGGAACGATAATCGCAAAAGAATTAGCAGCAATTGTAAAAAGACTCGATTCAACCAGGCCCATAACAGCAGCATGTAATGAACAGGACACATTAAATCCTGTTATTAAATCCGGCTCTTTAGATTTAATCGGTCATAATTATGCACACGATAAATATTCCGATTTTCCTAAAACATATCCGGGAAAATTATTTATAGCTACTGAAACAGTATCTGCCCTTGCAACACGCGGCTCTTATGATATGCCTTCAGATAGTATAAGACGCTGGCCTGCGAGATGGGATTTACCTCTTCTCGACGGAAACCCCGATAACACATGTTCTTCATATGATAATTGCAGCGCACCCTGGGGTTCATCTCATGAAGAAACCTGGAGAGTAATGAAAAAATATGATTTCTTGTCCGGTATGTATATATGGACCGGTTTTGATTATCTCGGCGAACCTACACCATATCCTTGGCCATCACGCAGTTCTTATTTTGGTATAATAGATCTTGCAGGTTTTCCAAAAGATGCGTATTACATGTACCAGAGCGAATGGACAGATAAACCCGTTCTGCATATTTTCCCGCACTGGAACTGGAATGAAGGAGATTTAATTGATGTTTGGGCTTACACAAATTGTACGGAAGTGGAATTATTTTTAAATGATAAATCTTTAGGAACAAAGAAAAAAACAGCAGATGATCTTCATTTAATGTGGCGATTACCTTTTACTCCCGGAACATTGAAAGCTATTGGTCGTTCTGCAGGAAAAGAAAATCTTATTAAAGAAGTTAAAACAGCGGGCGTCCCGAGCAAAATTATTCTTGAAGCTGATAGAAATAATATCACTGCAGATGGAAGAGATCTTTCTTTTATCACCATAAAAATTTTAGATGAGAATGGTATTTTAGTCCCTTATGCAGATAACTTAATTAATTTTGAAATTATCGGTGAGGGAAATATTATTGGAGTTGATAATGGACTTCAAACAAGTCTTGAATCTTTTAAAGTAAATTACAGAAAAGCATTTAATGGTTTGTGCCTTGCTGTAGTTCAATCTACAGAAAAACCCGGACAAATTAATTTAAAAACAACATCAGAAGGTTTGGAAGAATCAATTATCACTATTAATACAAAATAAAATTATTGATGTATATTAGAAAGGAAAGTTATGATATGAAAATTTATTACACAATATTTATTCTCGCAATATTATTGTTTGCAAATCTTTTACTCTTCGGACAGGATAGTGTTAATTGTTTCTTATATGATTTTGAACCAAAGACTGCGGTACTTCCTCAATATGATCTCGTTGATAAACCTTTAACTCCTCCTTCTGTAACTATAATTACTGATGTTTCAGATACAATTGGTAAAGTATCAAAATATGTCTTTGGAAATGCGTTAGCTGTTTGGATTGGTAGTGTTAATGTTACAAATAATCCCCTGATTAGTTATCTAAAAAAAATGTCCCCAACTTTAATTCGTTATCCGGGTGGTAGCTGGTCAGATATTTTCTTCTGGAATGGAAATCCAGGGGATATTCCTTTCCTTGTACCAGATGGTACTGATCCAGGTACTCTGCCAGATACCCTTGGCCCTCAATTTGGTACAGGAAGCTGGCCAACAACAGTAAGTAATTATTATGCATTACGTGATTCAGTTAATGATACTCAGGGACTTATTACAATTAATTATGCTTATGCCCGTTATGGTTTAGGTCCTGAACCTGTTAAGCAGGCTGCACATTATGCTGCCGATTGGGTAAGATATGATAATGGACGGACTAAATTCTGGGAAATTGGTAATGAAAATGCAGGACCTTGGGAGGCAGGCTGGTTGATTGATACTACTACTAATCAAGATGGACAACCAGATACAATTACCGGATCATTATATGGACAGCATTTTAAAATCTTTGCAGACTCAATGAGAGCTGCAGCTTTTGAAATTGGAGCTACTATTTATATTGGGGGACAGATTCTTCATTATGATGGTGCCGGCAGCTGGAATAGTGTTGACAGGCAATGGAATGTCGGCTTCTTTAGTGAAGCTGGTGATTCGCCCGATTTTTATGTGATCCATAATTATTTTGGAACTGCAGGTACTGTAGCAAATATTTTAAATGTAGCTACAAGTGAACCAAATCTGAATATGAATTTTATAAGACAAGATATAATAAATAAACAAGCAGCCGTTAGGCCAGTTGCTTTAACTGAATGGAATGTATACTGGGATTTAGTTCCGGACAACCTGCACAGAACGTCATTCATAAATGGAATGCAGGCGGTTATTATATCCTGTGAAATGATAAAACTTAATCTTGGTTTATCTGCTCGCTGGCTTATTGCTAACTGGGAATCTGATGGAATGTTTTACAGAGGAAATAATGGAAGTATTCCTTCCTGGAATCCTCGTCCGGATGTTTTTTATATGTATTATTTACAACGGTTTTTTGGTGACCACATAGTTACAACATCTTCTAGCAGTAATAATGTTCTTGCATATTCTTCAACTTTCAGTTCCGGTGAGACCGGAGTTATTGTAATAAACAAAGGAACAAATGAAGAAGTAGTAAGAGTACGGATGCCTGATCATACGGTGGGTGATCGTTTTTATGTTTATTCTCTTACTGGTGGCACAGATAATGGCGATTTTTCACAGATTGTTAATATAAATGACGAAAGCCCTGTATCTCCATTGTGGGGACCAATTAATGATCTTGAAAATATTTTTGCTTCTGGATATTCAATTGATGGAGATATCAAATTCACATCTCTCAGTAGATCAATACAATTTATCTTAGTTGAACAAGGGAATAATCCTCTGCCAGTAGAAAATGAAACTGAAGTTGTTAGTCAATTTTCTTTGCATCAAAACTATCCGAATCCTTTTAATCCAAAAACTATAATCACTTATTCGCTATCAAAAGAAAGTATAGTCACTTTGAAAGTGTATGATATGATTGGCAGCGAGATTGCAACTCTTGTTAATAATGAAAGAAAAGCATCCGGCACTTATGAAATTTCATTTGATGCAGCTAACCTGCCAACCGGAGTGTATTTCTACAGGTTATCAACAGGAAGTTTTTCTAATACTAAAAAAATGTTATTGATAAAAAAGAATTAAAAAAAAAGGGGTGAG
>CAYNUV010000387.1:0-3617 GCA_964400245.1 uncultured Ignavibacteriaceae bacterium | reverse complement strand
ATTTATTTCAATCTTGGTACACCGGCATTATATGAACAGTCTATTAGAAGAAGAGAAGCATTACTTTCTCACCTTGGACCATTGGTAGTACGCACAGGTTCACATACCGGCAGAAGTCCGAATGATAAATTTATAGTAAAGGAATCCTCAAGCCAGGAACATGTTTGGTGGGGTAAAGTAAATATTCAGATGGAAGAAGAAAAATTCAATAGACTTTACAGTAAGCTAATGGCTTATATTCAGGGAAAAGAAATTTTTATACAACATTGTTATGCAGGTGCCAACCCAAAATATAAAATGTCGATAAGAGTTATTACTGAAACAGCCTGGCACAGCTTATTTGCAAGAAATATGTTCAGGCAATATAAAACCGAAGAAGAAGTTTATAGCAGCAAACCCGAGTTTACTGTTATCAATTTGCCGAACTTTAAAGCCGATCCTGAAACCGATGGGACAACTAGTGAAGTCTTTATAATTATAAACTTCGGAAAAAGAATTGTATTGATTGGCGGAACAAGTTATGCGGGTGAAATTAAGAAATCTATTTTCACATCTTTAAACTATTTCCTTCCTCTCGAAAAAGTAATGTCAATGCATTGTTCTGCAAATGTTGGGGAAAAAGGAGATGTTGCTATTTTATTCGGGCTTTCCGGAACAGGTAAAACAACTTTGTCAGCAGACCCAAAGAGAAAATTAATTGGAGATGATGAGCATGGGTGGAGCGACAATGGTATATTCAATTATGAAGGCGGATGCTATGCAAAAGTAATCCGTTTATCTAAAGAATCTGAACCTGAGATATACGATACTACAAGAAAATTCGGGACGGTGCTTGAAAATGTTGCAATGGATTCGGAATTAAGGCGTCTTGATTTGAATGATGACAGCCTTACAGAAAATACACGTGCAGCTTATCCTCTTTCTCATATTAAAAACATAGTTCCTGAAGGAATAGCCGGACACCCTAAAAACATAATTATGCTTACTGCAGATGCATTTGGTGTTATACCTCCAATATCGAAATTGACTATTCCTCAGGCAATGTATCATTTCCTTTCCGGGTACACAGCTAAAGTAGCCGGTACAGAAAAAGGAGTAACAGAACCAAGCGCAACATTCAGCACTTGCTTTGGGGCACCATTTATGGTTTTACATCCCATTGTTTATGCTGAATTATTAGGTGAAAAAATTAAAAAAAATAATGTTAACTGCTGGCTTGTCAATACCGGTTGGACAGGAGGTCCATATGGAGTGGGTAAAAGGATGTCAATCGAATATACACGTGCAATGTTAAATGCTGCATTAGATGGAAAGTTAGATAATGCAGAAACTGAAAAAGATCCGTTCTTTAATTTAGATGTTCCACTTAAATGTGAAGGAGTACCTGCTGAAATATTAAATCCGAAGAGCACCTGGAAAAATAAAAACAATTATGATGAAACAGCTAAAAAACTTGCAAATATGTTTATATCTAATTTCGAGCAATTCAAAGAAAATATTCCGGAAGAGATAAAAAACGCAGGACCGAATAAGTTTTAACTTTATTGAGTTAATGACAGAATGAAAAACAGATTTGATAATGATGCTGGAATTATGTTTTCATTATCGGATATAGAATCTCATTTTTAAGGATTATTTTCCTCTTTTAAGAACTTTAAAAATATTTAAACTCCTTAATATCTATCCCTTCTTTCTATCTAAAAAAACGTCATTTTTACATCATTTTCTAAGATTTCCTATTGGCATTGTATTTTCATAATCACCAGCAAGTTTATGAAAGTAATTATGTCTGAAGCAGCAATTATATGGCTAGGACTTTATCTCTTGCTTACTGCAGGAATAGTGAAAATTTTCTTAAAAGTCCTCTCCCGAAGGGATAGATTCCCAAAAACTAAATAAGGTATTTAAACTGAATTAGCTCGTCATACTTGTGTAATCCTGGAGAATTAATTTTGTAGGAGAAAAATAAAATGAAAACTAAAATAAAAATACTAATTATTTCTGCTTTGCTAGGATTTCCTGCAATGGCTCAATCTACTTCTTTAGCTGATGATCCTGAAAAAGTCATCGAAGTAAATCTTACTCAAAGAAATGCTTTAGTACAGACTAATTTAGATTGCTCTGTAGATGAAATAGAAATAGTTGATAATCCTCCTTATCTAATTTTTAAGGAAAAGTCAGAAGGAATTTGCAGCAAAGGATGCGAAGAGAAAGTTTTACTGTAAATAATTTATAAATAAAAAAAAGATGAAAGAAATGAAAGTGAGGAAATTATGAAAACTTCACAAGCTTTTTTAGAGTCAAACACTTCCAAACATTTGATTGATAAATTAAGGGAGAACAGCTTTGTTTTTATCGCATATTTAATTTCACTTTTATTGGCTATTATTTTATTGTTTGGCTGCTCTGTATCGAAAATAAAGAAGAGCAGCGATTCAAGTTTGTATCCATCTTCAATTATCAAACCGGGCGAACCACTGGCTATTATGCCGTTTGAGTCTCAGGATGCATTATCAAATCTGGGCGGGCTTATCTCTGATGAAGTTACTGTTAATCTTATTGAAAATGTACCAAGCATTAAGATCATACCAACTTCTATTACCCGCAGTTTTCTTCTGACTTCGAACATGACAGCCAATGGAATTCCGGATTTCCACTCGATTCACAGTCTTAAAGAAGGTTTAAAATGCAGGTACCTTCTGACAGGCAATTTTTATTCATCAATTGGTGAAATACAATACACTTCAAGTTATTCAAACAGAATTGCTTCCGGAAGTGTAACAGTTCGTTTGATTGACTGTGATTCTGCGACTGTAATTTGGGCAAAACATATTCAGGATAATTACCAAACTACTACTTACTACACTGCGGGTAGTGATGTTAAAACCACTTATTACACAGACGGTCAGCTTATGCAGGAATTAATTAAACGTTTAGGAGAAAATATTGCTGAATATTTTTATCCGATAGAATGATGCTAAAAAATTATATAAAACAATAAAAGAGAAATTAAAATGATTAAAAAATTAAAGACAATATTTAGCCTGGTATTTGTGCTTATACTTTTTACTTCTAAAGTAGAAGCGAGTTTGTCAGCTCATCCAGACATAATTAAAGATACTGTGTCTGCCGGAAACAATAATAATTCCCTTCTATATATTACTAATGTGGGACCTGCATCTGTTCTTGATTATCTGTTAAGTGCAGATGTACCATGGATATCATTCAGTTCGACCAGCGGCTCAATCAATATAGGAGATACTATCGAAATTGAGATTAGTTATGATGTTTCAAATCTTCAAGGAGGTATAAACAATACAAACATTTACATTGGGGATCCGCATCACAGTTCCATTACAATCCCGGTTGAAATTTATTTTCAAGCCACTACTGATGTAAAAGAAGATTTCTCACCCAATAACCCTGTTTCATTTTTATTAAAACAGAATTACCCTAATCCATTTAACCCAACGACCAATATTGTTTATTTTATTCCGAAAACTCAAAAAGTAACTATAAAAGTTTTTAATGTGCTTGGCAATGAAATAATGACTTTGGTTGATGGAGAGAAAACAAAAGGAAGTTATTCAATAAATCTTGATATGACTGGATATCCA
>CAYNUV010000386.1:0-3624 GCA_964400245.1 uncultured Ignavibacteriaceae bacterium | reverse complement strand
CAGCCCACTTTTGTTTTTTACTTTCATCCCAGCCATGATAATATAAACCTGTCCTTTCATCTTTGAGATTTTTTTCAATTAATAGAAATTGTTTTGCAACATCATCAAATATTTTAGTTTCATTAAACATAGAAGCATAACGAGTATAGAAAGGTTCTGCCATGTAAAGTCCATCCAGCCACATTTGATTTGGATATATTTTTTTATGCCAGAACCCTCCGCTAACGGTTCTCGGATGAAATTCTAATTGCTTTCTTAAGGTATCCGAAGCATTCTTATATTTCTCTTCTTTAGTTTCATAATATAAATGAAGTAAAACCCTTCCAGGCGAAATGTTATCAATATTGAAATCGCTCATCTTGTAAGTTTTTATTGAACCATCATGCCCAATATAGTAATCAATATTCTTTTTTATATAATCAAAATATTTTTTGTTGCCTGTTTCTTTCCATAGTTGGTAAAAAGCATCAAGCATAAGTCCCTGTTCATAATTCCATTTGTAACTTTTTGCTTCTGTTTTATACGCAATTGTGTCGGGATGCAAGCTTATAAAACTATCAGCTATCCTTACTGACCAGCTTTCATTTTTAGATTCCTGAGCTTTACAAGAAAGATTTATAAAAAGAATTAAGAAAAAAATAAGGTTGAATGATTTTTTTTTTTGCATTTGTTTTTTAACTAATTTCGGAGTGCTTTAGATATGCCAGATCTTTAAAATCTGGCATATCTTGAATTTTACTAAATCAGCCTGACTTCAATGTTCTTCATCTCACTTAATCATCAACATTTTTCTGGTGAATACTTTATTATCCGAAGTTAGTCGGTATAAATAAAGTCCACTTGGAAGATTACCTCCGTTAAATATTACAGAGTAAATACCGTTACCTAATTTTTCATTAACAAGATTTGCAACTTCTTCTCCAATTAAATTATATACAGAAATATTAACGAAAGATTCTGTTGGAAGTTCAAATCTAATAACAGTTTCAGGATTGAAAGGATTGGGATAATTCTGATGAAGAGCAAACTCAACAGGAGTATAACCAGGTTCATTTTCAACAGGAAGAGTGCTTCCTACATCAGCAATTGTCCAATGTGAAAAATCGGTAATACCTGTTAGTTCAACATAGTTGTCTGCTTCATTTACTGTTCCACCTATCAGTGTCCATGAATCATCTAACCCATCAACAGATTTGTATAACTGGAAACCTGTTTCGTTCAAACCATTAACTTCAGAGTCATCATAATGAAGTCTCAAGGTTGCGTTCAATCCGGAATTATTTTGCCCGGGAGAAATGTTATATCTTCTCAATATTCCCTGGTTACCATTTCCTGCGGCAGCAGAATGAAATCTTTCAACTGTAGTAGTTCCTAAATCAACTCCAGCAGTTAAAACTGCACCAAGTCCACCTACATTAAGAGCAGATGGAGTTCCGATATTTCTTGTTGTAGTTAATTTTCCGGAAATACCTAAAACTGTATTACCCGTAGTTTCAGTTAATGTGGCATTCTCACCAAGAGTAAGTGTATTGCTATTTAAATCTAATTCACCATTAAGGATATTAAGAGAACTATTAACCGTGTAATTCCCGAATATTATCAAGCCTTGAGAATTATTAACTATTAATCCATTAATAGTTGCAGGTAAACCATCACCGGGAACTTGTGACTCAGTGCCTTTATAATCATAGTTTGCTTCAGCACTGTAGGTACGTGTTCCTGTAACCCGGATATTCCCGATATCTCCTGAAAGCGATATTCCTACGGGGGAAACTATTTTTAATGTGCCACCCGGATTAAGTGTGAAGGAACCAGGTCCACTCAAAGTTGAATGACCCATCATTTCAAGAGAGCCATTCACAACAAACTCACCGCTATTACCAGACCAACTTGAGTCAGCAAGATCGAATATAACATTTGAACCTGCTTTAACAGTATCATAAAGGGGATAACTGATGGAAAGATTTCGTCTGAATGTTACTGTTTGCGTTCCGTTTCCTACAAAATTAATTGCAAAGGGACCACCGTGTGTAGTGCCACCAATACTGCTGTTGTTTGATAAAGTAAAATCACCTGCAATATTCATTATTCCTGTTCCTGAACCAACTGTACTGCTTGTTCCACCCTGTAATCGCCCACCATCAATTATTAAGTCTCCATCAATATTAAATATGCCAAATCCTTGAGCGTTTGCACTGGAGAACGGACCCATTCTTGCATCATAAGGTACAACACCACCTGAACCGCTCCCATATACATAAACATTACCCATTATATTCCAGATTCCATAAACATCAGGAGTTCCGACATCCACACATGATATAGTTCCCCTATGTACGTAAACATTGCCATGAACTGTTTGAGTTTGATTTCCATTGTCTACATCGGTAGCTCTGACATAACGATTCTGTGCATCCATATTAATACTTAAATCACCATATATTATTAAATTACCTCCGCAAGTTACACCGGCAGCTCTCTGTATAATAAGATTTCCGAATTCAAGATTTCCTTCACCACCAACCGATCCACTTCCAATATGCACTACGGTACTTGCAGGATCAACAAAAATACTTGAACCCGGCAGTGTATTTTCATTTAAAGCCTGGTTATAAAAAAATGCATTTGACTCAAGTGTTAATTGGCCTGCAACAATTATTGAATCTGTGCCGGTTGCAAACCTGGCCCCGGAAGAGATTGTTAAATTATTACATTGTGCCCCACTGCTTGTATAGACAGAATCTGTTCCCTGGATTATTACATCGTTGCCAATTCCGGGAACAACATTACCACTCCATGTACCTGGAGTATCCCAAAAACCTCCCCCGGTACCGTTGCTAAATATTATCTGCCCAAAGGTTAATTCTCCACTAACACTTATCAGCAGAAACAAAATTAAAAAATATTTTTTCATAGTAATCCTCTTTAAAATTCAACATTTTTTACTTTAACCTTCGAGGTTAAAGCCTACAAAAAGATATGTTAACCTCGAAGGTTCTACAATTATTTAATCAGCATCATTTTCTTTGTGAATACCTGTTCACCAGCATTTAACCTATAAATATAAATGCCGCTTGGTACATTACTTGCGTTAAAATTCCAGAGGTAGATTCCGATTTCCATCTGTTGATTTATTAATGTTGCAACTTTTTCACCAACAGTATTATAAACCGTAAGGTTTACAAATGATGAAACAGGAACTTCAAACCTAATAATTGTTTCAGGATTAAAAGGATTCGGATAGTTCTGGAATAATGCAAATTCAGTCGGACCATTTACTTCAGCTTCAACAATAGTGCTGAATGTAAACGTTCCATCAAAGTCTATCTGTTTTAACCTGTATTGGAAAACTCCCGAAGTAATATTTTTATCGCTAAAGCTATATGACAATTGTTCAGTAGCATTTCCTGCTCCCTCAACAAATCCAACTTTTAACCAATTGCTGAAATTGTTTTCATTATTCTGAATTCTTCTTTCGACTTCCCAACCCTGGTTATTAAGTTCCGTAGCTGTTATCCAATTTAATGTAATAAATTTTCCATCTGCGGAGGCTAAGAATGAAGTAAGTTCAACGGGGATAGGAACATTGATATCGGCTAATGTCCAATAAGAAAAATCTCCTAT
>CAYNUV010000385.1:0-3626 GCA_964400245.1 uncultured Ignavibacteriaceae bacterium | reverse complement strand
CGAGGAGTTCTTTTAGGAGGTGTTCCCGGAACCGGGCCAGCAGAAGTCATGGTTCTTGGCGGCGGTATTGTAGGAACTAATGCTGCAAAAATAGCTGCCGGTTTTGGCGCAAGAGTTACCATCTTTGATAATAATCTTTACAGGTTAAGATATCTTGATGATGTAATGCCGAAGAACGTTATGACTGCTATGTCAAATCAATATTACATTAGAACTGCTTTACCTAAAGCTGATCTTGTAATTGGTGCTGTCTTAATCCCAGGCGCAAAAGCTCCAAAGCTTGTAACCCGTGAAATGTTAAGCATAATGAAGGAAGCATCTGTAATTGTTGATGTTTCTGTTGACCAGGGTGGATGTATTGAAACTTGCAGACCGACTACTCATGAAAATCCCACTTATGTTGTTGATGGAGTGCTGCATTATTGTGTAGCAAATATGCCGGGTGCTGTTCCTCATACTTCAACGCTTGCTTTAACAAATGCAACATTACCTTATGCCATTGAGATTGCACATAAAGGTTTTGAAAAAGCTGTAAAGACCAATAATGAAATTAAGCTCGGATTAAATATTATTGATGGAAAAATTGTGTACAAAGGAGTTGCTGAAGCTTTTGGATTTACACATTATGATGTTAATTCAATAATTAATTAATATAGATAAAAGAGCATCAGGAGATCATGCCCAAATTTATTTTAGATGGAAAAGAAATAGACTTCACCCAGGGGGAGACAATAATCCAGGCAGCAAAAAGATATGGAACGGACATTCCTCATTTCTGCTGGCATCCAAGTCTTTCAGTTTCAGGTAACTGCAGGATTTGCCTTGTTGAAGTTGAGAAAATGCCAAAACTGGTTATAGCTTGTTCTACATTTGCAGCAGAAGGTATGGTCGTTCATTCAGCATCTCAAAAAACTTTAGCAGCAAGAAATGCGGTAATGGAATTCCTGTTGATTAATCATCCGCTTGACTGCCCGATTTGCGATGAAGCAGGTGAATGTAAATTACAGGATTATGCTTACCTGCATAGTGCCGGTGAAAGCAGGTTCAACGAGGAGAAAATTCATAAAGATAAAAGAGTTCCTCTTGGTCCTTATGTTATGTTTGATGCTGAAAGATGTATTTCCTGCTCACGCTGTATAAGATTTTGTGATGAGATTGCTAAAGATCCTGAGCTTACATTTGTAGATCGGGGCGACAGAGTTACAATTGTAACTTATCCCGGCGAAGGAATGGATAATCCTTATTCATTGAACACAACCGATATCTGTCCTGTTGGAGCTTTAACAAACAGGGATTTCAGGTTTAAAGCAAGGGTATGGGATATGTCCTCAACAAAATCTGTTTGTCCGGGTTGTTCAAGAGGTTGTAATTCAGAAATATGGGTAAGAAATAATGAAGTTCTTAGAATAGTTCCAAGACAAAATGATGAAGTAAACAGTTACTGGATGTGTGATCATGGAAGAGTTAATACTTTTAAATTCATCAATACTGAAGACAGAGTTGATGGTCCTTATATAAGAAAAGAAGGAACTTTAAACAATGTAAACTGGAATGAAGCTGTCGCAAAAGCCGTTACAGAGTTAAGATCATTTAATAAAAATGAAATTGCTTTTATTGGTTCAGCTAAAGTTACCTGTGAAGATAATTATGTATTAAGCCGCTTTGCAAAATCTGTAATCGGAACAAGAAATATTGATTTTATCCGATATGAAGATTCATCTTTTGGAGATGATATTTTAAGAAAAAGTGATATGACTCCAAATTCTCTTGGAGCTGAACTTGTTGGAGTTAATCCTGGCAAAGATGGTTTAAACTTTGAAGGCATTGTAAATGGAATAAAAGAAGGTAAGATCAAAGCTCTATATGTTATTGAAGATGATATTGTTGAAGCAAAACCTGAGCTTGAAAATCTTCTAACTAAATTAGATTTATTAATTATTCATGCAACTAATATGAATAAAACTGCAGCCCTTGCTGATATTGTTTTTCCTGCTTCAACTTATGCTGAGAAAAACGGCACTTTTGTTAATTTCCAGGGAAGAGTACAAAGGATTCGTCATGCTGTTGAAACTGAAGAACTTGACAGGGCAATTGATGGAATGTCTATGAGCAGACTTGATAAATTTGGGACAATTTATGACCGATGGGCAAAAAAGAACAAGCATGATGCACATCCAACCTGGAAAATTATATCTTTAATCTCAATTGCATTAAGCAGTGAATTAAAATTCACTCTTGCTGAAGATGTTTTCAATGACATAGCAAAACACGTTAAAGAATTTAAAGGACTTGATTACGATGTTGTTGGTGAACTTGGTACAGAATTAAATATTGAAGTTAAAGAAACAGCAATCTGATTCCGGAGAATAAATGAACATTTGGGAAATAATTGGATTTGCATTACTTAAGATTGTAATCATAGTTCATGTAATACTTCTTACTGTGTCTTATCTTGTTTATTTTGAAAGAAAAATAAGTGCCTGGGCACAAAACAGGTTAGGCCCAAACCGTGTTGGCTGGGAAGGAGTTCTTCAACCTTTTGCTGATGTATTAAAACTTTTATTTAAAGAAGATATAGTTCCTTTCAACGCTTTTAAACAAGTTCATACCCTTGCACCAATAATAGCTTTGTTTGTTGCATTTACAACTTATGCTGTAATACCAATTGGTCCCTCCCTGGAAATATTTGGTTACACGATTCCACTTGTTGTAGCAGATGTTAACATGGGAATACTTTATGTTTTAGCTTTAACATCACTCGGAGTTTATGCAATTACTTTTGCCGGCTGGTCATCAGGAAGCAAATATTCTTTACTTGGCGGAGTAAGATCATCTGCACAAATGATTTCATATGAAATCTCAATGGGATTTTCAATAGGTGGAGTTTTACTTTTATCAGAATCTCTCAGACCGCTTGCAATTGTTGATTCACAAGGGCAATGGCTCTGGAACGCATGGATCCAGCCGATTGGTTTTATAACATTTGTTGTTTCCGCTTTTGCCGAAACAAACCGCCTTCCTTTTGATTTACCCGAAGCTGAGCCGGAGCTTGTCGGCGGATTTCATACAGAATACAGCAGCATGAAGTTTGCAGGTTTCTTCCTGGCAGAATATGCAAATATGATTATTGCAAGTGCTTTGATAATCACTTTGTATTTAGGCGGCTACTACTTGCCCTTTATTAATATAGAATCATTCGGTTTACCAAACTGGGTAAATGTACTAATCTATGTCGGAACATTTTTCATTAAAATGGGAGCTATACTTTTCTTCTTTATCTGGGTAAGATGGAGTTTGCCAAGATTCAGGTATGACCAATTGATGAATCTTGGATGGAAAGTTATGTTTCCTTTGTCATTAATAAATATTATCTGGGTTGCACTTTTAATAATGATTTTTAATTTATAATATTAGTCAAAAGTCAAAAGTCAAAAAATCTTAATTCGTTTTGACTTTTGAATTAATTATGGAGATTTGATGGCAGTCAAGAAAAGGAAAAAAGATCTTACATTTTTAGAAAAGATTTACGTTCCTGAAATAGTGAAGGGCTTATCCTTAACATTAAAAAGTATGTTTAAGCCTAAATTTACATTACAGTACCCCGAAGAAAAATTTATTCCGCCGGC
>CAYNUV010000384.1:0-3634 GCA_964400245.1 uncultured Ignavibacteriaceae bacterium | reverse complement strand
TAATGAAAAGAATAACTATTGCTGATGTGGCTAAGCAGGCAGGTGTGTCGAAAGGAACTGTTTCTGCTGTTATAAATGCAAAAAATTCGGTGAAACCGGGGACCAGAGATATAATTCTAAAAGTGATGAAGGAATTAAACTTTCGTCCTAAAGGTGTTGCCAGGAATTTAAAGAATGGTAATCAGGATAAAAGCATTGGGATAATTATTAAAGATTTGAGTTATCCATTTTATACTTCAATCGCTATAGGCGTAAAAGAGTATGCAAACAGCAAAGGGTATTCAGTAATTATAACAAGTTCCGAGGACGATCACGAATGTGAAAAAAATTTTTCTCATCTTTTTTCTACTAAAGATATAAAGGGAATAATAATCGCCCCTATAGTAGAAGGTGTAGCAGAGATAGAACATCTCTTTAAGCTAAAAATGATTAATTATCCTTTTGTTTTACTTGAAGAAGTAAAGGGAATTCAAGCGAATGTTGTTGCAATAGATAATTTAAAAGCAATAAAAAAAGCAGTTAAATATTTAATAGATATCGGTCATAAAAAAATTGTTCATTTTGCAGGCCCACCGCATTCTTCTCATACACAAGAACGCATTGAAGGTTTCCGTCATGCTTTTAGTGAAAGCACTTTGGCTTTCAATAGTAACATGATCATATCCGTAGGATCACATTATGAAGAAAGTCATACTAAAACTATTGAATATTTCAGGAATAAAGATCGAAGTGATTATCCAACTGCTATTGTTTGTTTTAATGATCAGCAGGCTTTGGCTGTAATGACAGCTTTAATGGAATTAAATATCAAAGTACCGGAGGATATATCTATTATTGGTAACGATGATATCTACTATGCAAAAATTTATCCTGTTCCTTTAACAACAATAAGAGCACCTAAACGGGAGATAGGCAGGAAAGCTGCAGAAATATTAATCCGGAATATCGAATCATCAACTTTATTACCTGTTGAGAAAGTAGTTCTGGATACAGAATTTATTATCAGGGAATCTACCAGAGTTTTAAATTCCTGAGAGTATTCTTTAAAAATCTTATTCTTATTTTTTTACCTTCCCAATGGTAAAACCGATATGGAAGCAATCAAATTAAATAATTCTTATAATTTAACCTTTTTTTATACTTTCAAAAAGCATTTTCATTTTAAAAAGAAGATCACAGTAATAGCTCTATTTATTTTTTTTATGTTAATACCTGTTAATGCACAAGATAATAAAAATATTCCGCATCTGATAAAACAGGGAACAGCAACACAACTAATCGTAAATAGAAAACCATTTCTAATATTGGGTGGCGAACTTGGTAATTCAACGGCTTCTGATATTGAATATTTGAAACCCAATTGGCAGAATTTCAGGAAGATGAACCTGAATACTATACTTGCACCGGTATACTGGGAGTTGCTTGAACCAGAAGAAGGAAAATTTAACTTTGAACTTGTAGATGATTTAATAAAGGATGCAAGAAAGTATAATATAAAATTAATACTGTTATGGTTTGGCTCATGGAAAAACAGCATGTCTTGTTATACCCCGGCATGGGTAAAAACTGATTTTGAAAAATTCCTAAGAGCTAAAGATAAGAATGGGAAAAGTATGGAAATCCTTACAGCCTTTAGTTATGAAAACCTTGAAGCAGATAAAAAGGCATTTGCAAGTCTGATGAAGCATCTTAGGGAAATTGATAACAATGAACAAACTGTAATTATGATTCAGGTAGAAAATGAAGTAGGTATGATTCCCGATGCCAGGGATTATTTTAGTAAAGCAACAGAGTTGTTTAACTCAAAAGTTCCTGATGAATTAATGAGTTATCTGCTGAATAATAAGGAAAAATTAATCCCGGAGTTCTCTAATTTCTGGCAAGAAAACGGTGTCAAAACTTCAGGTTCCTGGGAAGAAGTTTTTGGTAAAAGCCCATATACTGATGAAGTATTTATGGCCTGGCATTATGCAAAATATATAAATGAAATAATTGTAGCCGGAAAAAATGAATATCCTTTACCAATGTTTGTTAATGCCGCACTCATTAGAGAAGGTTATTTACCAGGACAATATCCAAGTGCCGGACCGCTTCCTCATATTATTGATGTGTGGAGAGCAGGCGCTCCCACAAATGATTTTCTTTCACCTGATATTTATTTCCCTAATTTTGTCGAATGGTGTCAAAAGTATCATAGAGCAGGCAACCCTTTATTTATACCTGAGGCAAATAATGATCATAAAAGTGCTTCAAATGTTTTTTATGCAGTTGGACAACATGATGCAATTGGCTTTTCACCTTTTTCAATAGAATCTATTAATCCTGAAACTCATAGGTTAACAAAAAGTTATGAAGTATTAAGACAATTAGCTCCTCTTATTCTGGAAAGTCAGGGGAAAGATGTTATGGCTGGAGTATTACTTGATAAAGAACATCCTGCAGAAAAAATAAATATGGATAATTATATAATTAATTTTTCTTTTGAGTTAAATGATAAATATGCAACTCAACCACATGAAGAAAATCCACGTGCAGGTGGTCTGATCATTCAAATAAATCCTGCTGAGTTTATAGTAGCCGGTTCAGGTTTGATTGTTACATTTAAATCGCGGGATAATGAACTTCCGTTGGCTGGCATCCTCAATATTGATGAAGGAAAATATATAAATGGTAAATGGATTCCGGGTAGAAGGTTAAATGGCGATCAAAGTCACCAGGGCAGGCATATGAGATTATCTTATTGGAATTTTGAAATACAGCGTGTAAAGTTATATCAATACAAGTGATAATTTAAAAACTTCAATCTACAAGATAGTTTTCTCCTGTTATTTTTATTTCTTGTGTTATTACTTCAGTTGTTGGAGCTTCATTACCAGGTTGTAAACCACCAACAGAAATTTCAAATAATCCCGGTTCTACAATATGTTGAACTTTATCATCAATAATTTTTATTACAGATAATTGTTTCGGCTTCAATATAAACTCTACAACTTTTTTCTCGTTGGGTTTAAAATTAATTCTTTTGAAACCCTGTAAGGAATGAATAGCAATTGGTTCCGAAGATTCAACATCTTTTACATAAAGTTGGATTACTTCATCACCTGTAACTTTACTTGTATTCTTAACTTCGACAGAAATATTAATTTCATCACCAGCTTTTAATTCAACAGGAATAGTAAGATTGGTGTATTTGAATTTTGAATAACTTAAACCATAACCAAAAGGAAACAAAGGTTCTCCTTCAAAATACCTATAAGTTCGTCCTTTCATATTGTAATCTTCAAAAGGAGGTAATTGATTTACAGACTTATAAAATGTAACTGGTAATCTCCCGGAAGGATTATAATCCCCGAATAACACATCAGCTAAAGCAGTTCCACCTTCTTGTCCTGGATACCAAAGCTGCACTATGGCAGGAATATTTTCTTTCGCCCAGTTAACAGATAATGCACTCCCGCTTGTAAGCACAAGTACAACCGGTTTACCAGTTGAGTGAAGTATCCTTAATAAATTATCCTGAACCTTTGGTAGATCAAGGTTTGTTCTATCGCCGCCTTTAAATCCTTCATAATCAACTCTCATTTCTTCACCTTCGAGTTGAGGAGTAATCCCTCCAATAAAAATTATTACATCG
>CAYNUV010000383.1:0-3638 GCA_964400245.1 uncultured Ignavibacteriaceae bacterium | reverse complement strand
AAATTTTTTGTTTCTATTTATCTGAAAAATTATTAAACTATCTTTCAATTTCATATCCGGTTAAATTTTAATCATTCATAAAACAAAAAAGGAGAAGAGTTATGAAAAAACATTTTTTGTTTGCTGTAATCTTTGGTTTGACATTCCTGTTAGCTCTAAATATTTATTCACAGGATAGCGGGAAAAAAGTAAAAATGAAAAGGTTCCTTGTTGAAAGAACTTTCCCGGAAGGGTTGATAATTCCGGTTAATGAAGAGGGGAGTGAAATCTGTTTAAATGTGGTTTCAACTAATACTGAGGATCAGGTAAGCTGGGTTCATTCCTATGTAACTACTGATAAGAAAAAAACTTTCTGCATTTATGATGCCCCTTCACCTGAAGCTATTATGAAGGCTGCAAAGAATAATAAATTGCCTGTTGATAGAATAACCGAGGTTAGTGTGCTTGATCCATATTTTTATAAGTGAGAATTTATTCTTTGAGAGGTGACATTTTTTTTAAGATGTCACCTCCGGAATCAAGGTAATGTTTTAGCTTAGTTCTCACACTTGGGTTGGTGTATATCAATCTTCAGCTCAAGTGATAGTGAGCTTAGGATTTATTTTCAAATAAAATTGACAACTATGTATCATTATACTACAGAAAAATCCAAGATTTCACTTCATCTTAATCCTACCATTCGAATCTAAATCACAAAAAATATTAAAGCAAAGAAAATAATAGTTACATAGTAATCGGATTGCTAAATTAAAAAGCGTATAACCTATGTTTAACTTATTTTTAGAAAGAGATTATATGAAAAACTTATACTTGACTTCGCTGTTTTTAATTTCCGTCTTATTTATTACGTCTGCAGATACAGGTTGGGGACAAAATAAAAATCAAGCTAAACGCTCATCAGAAAATATTTTGAACAATGGTAAGATCAAAAGTGAAAAGCAACATTTTCTGAATAATAAGTGGCAGCTTATTACACATAATAATAGAGGAGGATCTGAATATTTATCTGAAGATTTTGATGGTATTCCAGGAGCCACAGGTGGAGGAGCCGGCACTTATGCTTTTCCTTCAGGTTGGGTTTTAGTTAATGTTGATGGACTTACTCCGGCAGGTTCAGTAAGCTATGTTAATGAGGCCTGGGAAAGACGTGAAGATTTTGCAAACAATGTTGGTGATAGTGCGGCATTCAGTACCTCATGGTACACACCAGCGGGACAAGCTAATGACTGGATGATTTCTCCTCCGATTACAATTGGTGCTAATACAATTCTTAGATGGAATGCTGTTACTTATGATCCTGATTTTCCTGATGGTTATGAAGTTAGAATTTCTACAACAACTCAAGATGTTTCCGGATGTCTTGCAAATCCTTCATTATTTTCTATTGCAGCTGAAAACACTATTTGGACTGAAAGATCAGTTGATCTTACTGCTGCAGGTTATTTAAATCAAACAATATATCTTGCATGGAGAAACAATTCTATTGATAAATTCCTGCTTTTGGTTGATGATATTGTAGTTGAAGATAATCTTCAGTTCGATGCACAGATTACCTCTGTTCTACAGCCATCTGAATATACAATTCTTCCAACCTGGCAGGAGTATCCTTTGGATTTAGGTGCTTCTGTAAGAAATAATGGTTTGAGTAATATTACTAATGTTGAGATTACGGTAAACGTTTACCAGAGTAATGTGTTAGTTCATACAGATATAAGTACACCTATAGCAACACTTCCTCCGGATTCAACTATTCCAGTTTTATTAACTGCATTTGCTCCACTTGATACAGGTGTTACGGCAATAGAATATATTGTGTCAGTCAATGAGACAGATGTGGATGCATCAAACGATAGTGGTAAAACATCTGTTTATTTATCTGAAAATGAATTTGCAAGAGATGACAATATTCCGACAGGCACTCTTGGTATAGGTGCAGGTAATGGTGGTGAATTAGGCCAAAGTTATGTACTGCAAAACCCTGGTTTTATAAGAAGCATAAAATTATTTCAAGGTCTTAGTTATATTGGAGAACCTGTATATGCAAATGTAAGAAACTTTGAGAACGGGCAACCAACGGATTTAGTTGCTGTAACCGATACTTTCTTTGCACCTGATGTAAATGCACGATGGATTACATTAGGTATTTCAGGTGGTGAGGTATCTTTGCCTGCTGATACATTTGTTGTAACTCTCAATGAAGTTGACTCAACACTTGCTTTGGGAAACACGGCAACAATCTTCACACCCGGAACCGGTTGGGTAATTTGGCCAACAAGTCCTTTTGGGGGTTGGGCCAATGTAGAAGATTTTGGAATTGGATTTGCAAGACCTTTTATGCTTCGCCCATTTGTTTATGAAGAAACAATACCTGTTGAATTAACTTCTTTCAGAGGATCAGCAAAGGGTACAAAAGTATTTATTGAATGGGAAACAGCATCCGAAATAAATAACAGGGGATTTTCCCTTCAGCGAAAAATTAATTCCGAATGGAATGAAATTACTTTTGTTCAAGGTAAAGGGACTACGACCGGGAAAAACTTTTATTTCTTTTCAGATGATGTTTCAACTTCGGGTATAGCAGGGAAGATTTATTATAGATTACAACAATTCGACTTTGATGGGACTAGTTCATTAAGTTATGAAATTGAAGTTGAACTAAATCCACTTGAATATAAATTATCACAAAATTATCCAAACCCGTTTAATCCATCAACAAAAATAAGTTTCCAGCTTGCTGACGAATCTTTTATTACGTTAAAGATCTTTAATATTCTTGGAAATGAAATTACCACTTTGATAAACGAGAAAAAGCCTGCCGGTTTTTACAATTATAATTTTAATGCAAGCTCTTTAGCAAGCGGAATATATTTTTACACTCTAAAGGCAAGCAATCCTGAATCAGGTTCGGAACAATTCTTTGTAGATAGTAAAAAAATGATTTTGATTAAATAGCAGAAAGATATATTGTATAAAGCGGGAACTAACTTCCCGCTTTTTTTATTTTAAACTTACCTTATTCGATTTTTTTCCCAATCATAATTTTCTTAAATACATGCTAAATTTTATTAACTGTTTATTAAATCTAATTAATTTCAAAGGTTGAATTGTAAAAAGAAGTGTAAGAAGTTAGTTTGTTGGGTATATATTTTATATCGTATTTCTATCTTCTAATTTAATATGATTAAATTATCAAAACGAGGTTTTAAAATGGAATGCAAAAAGAAAATTTTATTTAATCTTTTTATAATCTTATGGATAAGTATTTCCGGCATTCTATCAGCGCAGCAATATCCATTTCAAAACCCTAACCTGCAAATGGAAGAAAGAATTGATAATATTATTTCTTTGATGACCCTGGAAGAAAAAGTTTCTTGTCTCAGCACTGACCCAAGCATACCACGTCTCGGGATAAAAGGCAGCAGGCATGTTGAAGGATTGCATGGTTTAGCAAAAGGTGGTCCGAGCAATTGGGGACAAAGAGATCCAGTTACTACAACAATTTTTCCACAGGCAATTGGCTTAGCGGAATCGTGGGATCCGGAAGTTTTGAAACGAGTTGCAACTATTGAGAGTTATGAAACACGTTACATCTTTCAATCTCCTAAATACCTGAAGGGCGGAATAGTTGTGAGAGCACC
>CAYNUV010000382.1:0-3639 GCA_964400245.1 uncultured Ignavibacteriaceae bacterium | reverse complement strand
GCAAGTACATTTTCCCAGTAAGGAACAAATCTCTCTACAGTATCTTTAAGACATTCTGATAAGGGAAGTTCCTTTTCAGTCAGCTCTTTGTACCGGGGATCTTTGCCGGGATATCTTTCATCATTTTTTTCCAAAGCAGGCGGTTGAATATCATAACTTCTTCTCCAGATTTTTATCTGCTCATCTCCATATTTTTTCGCTGTCTCCGATTTATTTAATCCTTGCAATGCACCATAATGTCTTTCATTCAATCTCCAGTTACGAATAACGGGAATCCACATTAAATCCATTTCGTCCATAACTGTCCACAAAGTTCTTATAGCTCTTTTTAAAACTGAAGTGTATGCAATATCAAAAGTGTAGCCTTCTTTTTTTAAAAGCTGCCCGGCTTTCTTTGCTTCTTCTTTTCCTTTTTCTGATAAGTCAATATCAGTCCAACCGGTAAAACGATTTTCTTTATTCCAGGTACTTTCTCCGTGGCGAAGCAGAACTACTTTATACATCATTACTCCATTATTTTCTGAAAAATTTTGCTGTGTAAAAATATTAAATAAAATTGAAATAGTTTAGAGAAAGAGCCAGTTACAGTTTTTCTGAATTAATGAACTAAGTAGAACGAGTCAGATATTAGATATAGTTAAATTTGCTTCTGAAAATATTAATGAACTTCTCAATATTTACTTCTATCAACAGTTTTAAGATTACTTCCTTTTAATTCTAATCTTTTGCAGAGTTCGTATTCTCGAATTGTACATATTTTTAAGTTTGTAAATATCTTTAATCCAATAAATTTCTTTATAAAGTTCCTTTGACTATCATATTTTCTCAAACTATTTCTGAAATTATCAAGACTTCCATTTCTTGTGCTAAGTCTTGAATTTAAACTATTTGCCCATCCCACATAAATGGGTCTCTTTCTATGAAGTATTATATACCAACCTCTTTCCCCAGGCAGAGCTTTCGAAGTTTTAAAATAAAAAGACTTCTCGTTAACACTCAAAGAAAAATATGACTTCTTATCAATGAGTATTTTCTGAATCTCTTTCTTAACTTTTTGTATTATTTCTTTATCATTAAGGTTAATATGCCCTCTTTTCAAATTGTTCATTAATAAACTTTCATCATTGTTTGGGTAAAAATAATGTAAGGATTACTCTAATCTCTTTCTAAATCTTAATGAACTAAGAAGCAAAATAGAAATCCCCATCACGAAAAGCACTGAAGCTTCAATCCACAAATCTGTAAAACCTAATCCTTTAAGAATTACTCCACGGATTATTGTAATGAAATACCTAAGTGGAATAACATAAGAAACTGCTTGTATTATCTTCGGCATATTCTCAATTGGAAAAGCAAAACCTGATAGGAACACCATCGGAAGCATTACAGCAAAGATTGCAATCATCATTGCCTGCTGCTGAGTTTTGGAAATTGTAGAAACGAACAATCCCAACCCAAGTGTTGAAAGGATATAAAGGAAAGCTGATACAAATAAAAATATAAGACTGCCTTTAATCTCAATTCCAAAGACAATTCTCATTGCAATTAAAACAATTATTACTGCGACAAAACCGAGTATTGTAAAAGGTACAAGCTTTCCTATAATCATTTGATAAGGGCGAATAGGTGTAACAATCAATTGTTCCATCGTACCGATTTCTTTTTCTTTTACTATGGCGAGAGATGTAAGAACTAATGTAACAATACTCACCAATAATCCAACGATACCAGGAACCATAAAATTTCTTGTCTTCAATGTTGGATTGTACCAAACTCTTACTTCAGCAGAAAGATTTCCAACAGGTGAAATTTTTCTTCCGTTGATATTCATATAATATGTAAGAATATTTTTTGAATATCTTGATATAATTGTTTGTACATAACCAGCAGCTATCGATGCCTGGTTTCCGTCAGACCCATCAAATATTGCCTGTAATGCTGCTGGTTCTCTCCGGAATATTTTTTTTTCAAAATCATGTGAAATAACCAGGGCAAGTATTGATTCACCTTTGTTTAATTTTTTTTCTAATTCATTATAGCTTTCAGCATAATAAACAATTTTAAAATATCCCGAACTTGTAAATCCTTTAATAAATTCTCTGCTTGTGGAAGTTCTGTTCTGATCATACACGATAGTTTTTACCTGTTCAACATCAAGGTTTGCAGCATATCCAAGAAATATTAATTGAATAACAGGAGCTATAAGAATTATCCCGAACATTTTCGGATCTCTCTTAAACTGTAGAAATTCTTTCTTTATAAAATGAATTATCGTTCTCACACTGCCTGCGATTTCTTTTTATTAATAATTGTTCCAAGCACAACAAGGACAATAATAAAAATTCCGAGATAAATCAGTTGATCCCAGAATGCTTCAACTCCAGTTCCGCGCAGCATTATTGCTCTTAATATTACAAGAAAGAATTTAACCGGTGTTATGTTGGTAATTATCTGGATTAAAAAAGGCATGCTGTCTATCGGGAAAATAAAACCTGAAAGTATTATTGAAGGAAGAAGAGATGCGAAAGTTGCAAGTGTAAATGCAACCTGCTGTGAATCGGAAACGACAGATATAAAAATTCCTAAGCTCGTGGATGCTACTAAAAAAATTAGTGTTGTGAAAAATAAGAGAGGAATACTTCCTTTAATTTCAACTCCAAATAAAAAATAACTTGCAATCAAAATTAAAGCAGAATTAATTAGAGCTATAATTACAAACGGGAAAGTTTTTCCTATCAGCAATTCTAATGAACTTAAAGGTGAAACATTTATTTGCTCGATAGTTCCGCGTTCTTTTTCTCTTACAAGAGAAAGGGAAACTGAAATTACGGATGTTACAATGAGAATCATTGCAATTAATCCCGGTACGAGAAATTTAGAAGTTTTAAGTTCCGGGTTAAACCAGAATTGAGGATCGAGTTTTATCGGTTCATACTGTTTTATTCCTTTAACAGCCAGAATTTCTTTGTTGAATTTCTGGTTGAAAGTAATAGTTGCAAGGTTTGCATAATTATTAATGATACTGGCAGTATTTCCGTCAACACCATCAATAAGAAATTGAATTGTTACCTCCCGGTTTGAGTAAAGTTTTTGGGAAAGATCATTTGGAATAACAATTACACATTGAGCAAGCTTTTCATCCAAATATTTATTTATTTCTTTTTCGCTACTGATCATATCAACAAGATCAAAATACTCCGAGTGAAGAAGAGAATTAATAAAATCCCTGCTCAGAGAAGATTTCTCCTGGTCATAGATAGCTATCTTCACATGCTTAACATCAAAATTAACTGCGTATCCAAACATAACAAGCAGCATGACCGGAAAGAAAAAGATAACAAAGAGTAGCCGTTTATCTCTTTTTAGTTGTCTGAACTCTTTCTTTGCTATTGCAGCTATTCTATTAAACATTTTCTTTCTTTTCCTTGTCCAGCAAGTGAATGAATACGTCTTCAAGTGTTGGGGTTATTTCGTCAATCCTTACTTTTTCAATATTTAATTTTTCTTTCAGAATGTTTTTGATTTGCTGTTCATCTTTGTAATTATGATTAACACTTAAATGAATATTGTTACCGAAGATCGATGTATCATCGACAAAATATTCTTTACTTAAAAGTTCGAGTGCATCAACAATTCTTT
>CAYNUV010000381.1:0-3656 GCA_964400245.1 uncultured Ignavibacteriaceae bacterium | reverse complement strand
AAGCATCTGGAAGATTTTGGGTTTGCTGTTCATAAATCAACCGGAGTTGAATCTATTATACTTGGTGCAATCGGAGTTCAGCCGAATTTTGATACGCGCAAAGTAAAAATACTCGAGGGTGTTGCGGAAGTTTACCGGATAACAGAACCTTTCAAGCTTGCCAGCAGAAGTTTTAAAAAAGATGATACGAATATCAAAATAAAAGATGTTTCAATCGGAGGTAAAGATATTGTTGTTATGGCCGGACCTTGTTCAGTTGAGAGCGAAGAGCAAATCTTTACTCTTGCAGAAATTGTTTCCAAAGAAGGTGCTAAAATTTTAAGAGGCGGAGCTTTCAAACCAAGGACTTCTCCTTATTCATTCCAGGGAATGGGTGAGAAAGGTTTGGAAATTTTGCGAAGTGCTGCCGATAAATTTGGTTTGCTGGTTATAACTGAAGTTATGGAGAGCAGCCAGATAGATCTTATTGAAAAGTACACAGATATTTTCCAGGTGGGTGCAAGGAATATGCAGAACTTTCCTTTGCTGAGGGATCTCGGCAAAGCAACAAAACCTATTATGCTTAAGAGAGGGCTCTCTGCAACAATAGAGGATTTGCTTATGTCTGCTGAATATATTTTATCTAACGGCAACCATAATGTAATGCTTTGCGAAAGGGGAATAAGAACTTTTGAAACCTATACAAGAAATACTTTTGATATTTCTGCAATTCCCGTTGTTCACAAGAAAAGCCATTTACCTATAATTGCCGATCCTTCTCACGCTACAGGCTTAAGAGATAAAGTTATTCCAATGGCAAGAGCTGCTGTTGCTGCAGGTGCAGATGGAATAATGGTTGAAGTACATCACGATCCTGAGAATGCTTTGTCTGATGGCCCGCAGGCACTTCTGCCGGAACAATTCTCCAATTTAATGAAACAAATATCAGCTATTGCAGAAGTTATTGGAAGAAAGATTACTTGAAAGAGTTTTTATCCAAGAGCATTTATTATGGCATAAATTTCTACTGAACAAAAAAACAAATACTATTCGTTCATCAATTTTAATAAAAAAATTATAGTAATTTTGTGAAAGTTTTTGATTTTTTAATATTCCATTTCATATACTGAATATTTAACTTTATTTAACCGGATTATTTAAAGAGTAATGAGATATCTTCTTTCCTTTTCTGTTCTTTTAATCAATTCAACTATTTTTTCTCAATCCTCTGAAATAGAATTTTTTCCTGGGAAAAAAATTTATAAAAACTACTTAGCTGATGTAATAGCTCATCAATTCTCGATCGTCAAGCATTTTGAATCAAATGAATGGTCTGGGAATATAGGTGCTGAAAAACCTCTGTTAAACCTTTTAATTGATGATAATCTCTATCAATTTACAATTGCAGCTACAGTTTTTAATACGCTTATATTTGCTAATTTTGCGCCGCCGCATGTACAGGTTTATACAACTGATTATCTTTTAGATTTTTTTATTGACAAAGAATTAGGCAAAGATTATTTGTTGAGATTTAACTGGGGACATATAAGTGCTCACTATTCCGATGACGGTATTTTTGAACTGAATAAGACTCCAATAAACTATTTAAGAGACTATGTAAGTCTTGGAGCAGAAAAACTATTTACAGAATTTAACGGGAAAATTTATTCTGCGTTTGTATATAATTTTCATATTCAACCGAGAAAAGATAAACATATCCATGGACAGTTTGGTTTTGATGCTGGCAAGAAGCTGTGGGAAAATTTTTTAGTCTACTTCGCATTCGATTTTAAAATAAAATCAGAAGTAAATTATGGGACAACAAAAAATTTTCAGGCGGGAATAAAACTTTTTAATGAAAAAGAATCAGCTGTACGTTTAGCTTATAATTACATGTCCGGTTACGATGAAAGAGGACAGTTATACGACCAGACTGATGACAAACATTTAATCGGGTTCTATATAGATTTTTAGAATGACGAAATTAAATTATTTCCATACTCATTTTTTCATCTCAACTTATTTATGCACGGATTCTGGTCGGGTAACTTTTTAGTAAGAAAAATATTTCCGTTTTAACTTTATCAGAGATTTACACATCAACATGAGAAAAATAAATATAAAATTCATTTTAACATTATAAATCAAATATGAATTGATTATTTTATGCATACTATTTCTATTATCGGTCTTGGCTTAATTGGCGGTTCTCTTGCAAAAGCTTTAAAAAATTCCGGAAGAGAAATTAAGATAAGCGGGTTTGATAAGGATCAGGTTTCAGATCAGTCAGTGGAATTAAAAATTATTGATAAGAAAATTGATTCAATATCTGAAAGTCTTGAATCAGATATAATCTTTCTCTGCCTGCCTACAGATTTATCGCTTGAATATTTTAAGAAGCTGTCTCCTCAGCTTAAAGAAGGAACCGTAATTTCCGATGTTTGCGGTGTTAAAGGAATTTTTGAAGATGAATGGAACAAGATAAAAAGCGCAGGATTATATATCGGCGGGCACCCGATGACAGGAAAGGAAAAAGGCGGATTAGAAAATTCTGATCCGTTACTGTTTGAAAACTCCCTTTATCTTTTATCTGAAAAATCTCAAAATCTTTCCCCTATAAATCAATTTACTGATATAATAAAGCTTTTAGGTGCAAGAATCAGGTTTATTGATCCTTACCTACACGACAGGATTATTGCTTATGTAAGTCATCTTCCGCAGGTTCTTGCAGTAAGTCTTGTAAATTCACTTGGGGGAGATGAAAAAAATAATTACCTCGATTTTGCAGCAGGAGGTTTCAGGGATATTACAAGAATTGCCTCAAGTGATTTTGAAATCTGGGAACCGGTATTCCGTTACAATAAAACTGAAATTACATCTGCAATTGAAAATCTTATTAAAAAATTAGAATCGGTAAAAGCTCTTGTTGATAAGGCTGATTTAAAATCTTTGGAAAATGAATTCACTTCTTCCAGGAAAAAAAGAGAAACTATTCCATCCAATATAAAAGGTTTTTTGAATCCTATTTATGATGTTTTCATTTATACTGAAGATAAACCGGGATCTTTATTCAGAATGACCGAAATTCTTTTTAAGAATTCAATCAACATAAAAGATATTGAGCTTCTTAAAATCAGAGAAGGAACCGGTGGAACTTTCAGATTATCATTCGAGACAAATGAAAGTGCTATCAAAGCTAAAGAACTTTTAATCAGTTCAGGTTTCCGTCTTGCATAAACTTACTTTTGTTTTTGCTTTTATCCTTGCACTTGCTCTTGAACTTTCTCTTGCACTTGTGCACCCGTTTCTCCTTTTCACTTAACTTTTAAAAATTTTAACTTTATCTGTAGGAAAATTTTCATTTATAATCTGACATTTAATATTGAAAATCATTTTTAGTCTTATAATTTTTCTGTCATCGTTATGTTTTTCTCAATCAAGCGGAGCTGAAGTTAAAAAAACTTTTTATCCTAATGGTTTAATTAAAACCGAAGGAGAATACTGGAACGGGCAGCTTCATGGTCTTTATAAAGAATATTATCCCAACGGACGCCTCTGGAAAGAATGGCATTTTTTCCAGGGAAGGGAAGATGGAATATCAACCTGGTACTTTGAAGATGGAATAAAAAGTATTCAAGGCAATTACAGGACTGGACAGAAAGCAGGCACATCAAAAT
>CAYNUV010000380.1:0-3676 GCA_964400245.1 uncultured Ignavibacteriaceae bacterium | reverse complement strand
AATACTTCCTGCCAGGCTCCGGTACCTGTTGATGCAGAGTCAAGTATAGCCTGAGTTTGGTCAAAGCCGCTGATCTTGGATTCCAGCTCGGCTATCTTTGATAAAATCTCCTGGTTTTGACGTAAAAGTATTGTCTGTTCTGTTATCTTGTTATCGAGTTGATTTACTTCCTTCTGGTTTTCCAATATTTGAAGTGTTGCAAAGAAGGTTACTCCAAATAACACCGGCAGCATTGCATAACCATGCCAACCGAATTGAAATACTTTTTGATCTTCTTTTACATACTTTGGTAAAAGATTTATACCGTTATATGTTTTTTCAATTTCATCATAATATTCTGTTGCTACAGCTATCGGAACACTATAGGAAGAAAATTTGTCTTTTTCTTCCTGGATTAAACCACCGAGGTCTATATCATTAAATTCAAGACGGGACACATTTGCTTCGGGGAATGTTCCATAAAATGAAAGGATAAGGTTTTCAGAATCATCTTCTCCGCATACAATTATATTATCAAGAGATGAAATTCCACCGTTTTCCATTTCTAGTAAAATTTTGGAGAAATAAACATCATAAGTATGAAGATTAAGTGTCCCTATATCTAATGTAGCCCCGATATGTTTTAATTTACGTCCCTGTAAGAAAATAAGCTTACTATATTCTTTTCCTATATAAACAATTAAGGATTGATCATCCGGAAAAAACTTTTTGGTTTTTGCTACATAGTAAGCAAGAGAAATTTCTGCACTTTTTACAGATGGAATTTTGTAATGTCTTTTCCCATGATAGCGGGCTAATGAATTAATCATACTTATACCAGCAACCTCTCCTCCAAGGAAAACTGAAAGTAGAGATTTATCTGCAAGTTCTATATAACCAAGATTCTGTTTCTCAACGGTTATATTTTTAGATTGCTGTATATCATCAATTATATCTTCGGTTACTTTTGCAGTTGCAAGCTGTTTAGATCCTTCGTAGATATGATAATGAAGAGCAGGCTCGGTTAATGCAGGGATAAACAAACTTTTATTAAGATTTATTCCTGCTAAACTATTAGCCAGGGTTGTAACTGTAGAAGCTGCCATTTGATTTTCAAGAGCAGAATCCTGCTTCTGAAAATTTTCGAGGTCTATTTCTGTACCTTCGATGCTAAGATTTGAGATACCTTCTTCAAGAGAAATGGTAGGCTGAACGAAATCAACGCCTGCAGTTTTAAGAACCATTATTTTTCCATTAATCTTTGATACAACAGCTACTTTGGTATCGCTGCCTTCACAGTATATACAAATTAAGGGTTTCATTTTTATGCCGCCGTTAATAATTGTTGAATTCTATTTTTGTTATTTGCATATGCAACCGCATTCTCGAGAGAAATTTTCTTCTCGAGATATAAACGCTTCAAATCCTGTTCCATTGTTAACATACCCATAGGGCCGCCCTGGTTTATCATCATATAAATTTCACTTGTGTTATTATTTTTTATTGCGGCTTTAACACTTGGGGTAGCTATTAAAACTTCTTTTGCCATAGCACGTTTCCCATCTAAACTTGGAACAAGTTTCTGTGAAACAACTGTAACCAAAACATCAGCAAGCCTGTTTCTCACACGCTCCTGTTCAGAAGGATTAACTTCTGCTATAATTCTATCTATAGATTCTGTTGCCGATGATGTATGAAGCGTTGAAAAAACTTTATGACCTGTATCGGTAACTTCAAGAGCAGCCAGAATTGTATCCGGATCTCTCATTTCACCTATTACAATTATATCCGGGTCCTGTCTCAATGCCTGGATAACGCCATCTTTAAAAGTCAGAACATCGCGTCCTACTTCTCTGTGCCTTATCATAGCTACCTTTGATAAATGAACATACTCAACAGGCGAAGCTATAATTACTATATGAGAAGGATCAAAGTTATTGTGAAAATCAATAAAGGCATCAAGAGTCGTTGATTTACCAGAGCCTGTTATTCCGGTAACAAGTGACAATCCGAATTTTATATAATTATGGCTCATCATCTTTACTACATTAGGATGAAAACCAAGAGATTTTAGTGGTCTTATGATTTGATTAATAGCCCTCATATTTAAAGCTAATGTATCGAGATCATAATATGCATCTGCTCTGAATCTTACGTCAAGGTTTCGCCTTTCATAAAAGAAAGTGTAACTGAAGTCAAGGTTCCTTGTTAATGCAAGATATTTTCTCTGATTTGAATTGAGCAGATTAATTATAAGTATTGCAGATTCATCAAGTGAAAAAGTTGGAAGATCTTCTATTCTATGTTTTTTACCATAAATTCTCATCCAGATCGCACCAGTATTCCCATGTCCACCAATTTCAATATCAGAGGCATCTCTTTCAATCATACTGGTTAAAAATTTATTGAACAGATTTCTTAAAGCTATCCTCTCATCTGAAGCTAATTTTTCTATATTCTCAAGTATGAAGTTCACCTTATCAGGCCCGGTTAAGGCTTCAGGTATAGTTTTAGCAAACTTCTCAAGGATACTTTTTTCTTTAGTTACAGACACTTATTTATCTTTTTCCTTATTTCTAAAACAATTATTAATCTATCGTAATTATTACAATGGTAGTTGGAATATTTACTCATCAGATGTACCGGCAATTACTTCTTCAATTGATGTAATTCCCAATTTTACTTTTTCCAACCCTGTTTCCCTTAATGTTAACATCCCGTCTTTTTTTGCTTGTTCTCTTATCTTTTCTTCATCAACTTCAATACCAGAGCGAACTATTATCTGTCTTAGTTCTTTTGTAAAATACAAAGCTTCGTGTATGGCAATTCTACCTTTATATCCAGAATTATTGCACTTATCACATCCTTTTGGTTCATATACTGTGTGAGTTTTCCATTCATTAATATCGAGGTTAAGAATATCCATGAGTTCTTCATCGAACTTGGTAGTTTTTTTCTTACAATTTTCGCACAACCTGCGGATAAGTCTTTGGGCAACAATAATATTTATTGCATAAGCAATAAGGAAGGGTTCGATACCCATTTTATAAAGACGTGCAACCGCACTCGGTGCATCGTTAGTGTGTAATGTTGAAAATGTTAAGTGGCCAGTGTTTGCAAGTTTGATTGCAACCTCGGCTGTTTCTTTATCTCTCATCTCACCAACAAGAACTATATCGGGATCATGTCGAAGAATTGATCTTATAGCTTGCTCAAAATTCATTTTGTAACCGATCTTCAACTGCCTTGCACCATGTATAACATATTCCACAGGATCTTCTACTGTAAGAACATTTACTGTTGGGTCAATAACCTGGTGAAGTGCAGCAACGAGAGTTGTACTTTTACCGCTACCCGTTGGCCCTGTTAATATAACCATGCCTTGCGGCTGTTTAATTGCTTTTTGAAATGCTTTGCGTGCATAGCCCGCTAAACCAAGTTTATCAAGATCTTTTACTACTTTTCTATCATCAAGAATTCTTATTACAATGCTTTCAAATTTATTTTTAAGTTCGGTACCAACTGTAGGCAAAACCGAAACTCGGAATCTTATTACCTGCCCATCAATTTCTCTCTGGATAAAACCATCCTGGGCCATTTCTCTTTCAAAGCGGTCCATTCCTTTTGAACGGTCTTTAACAACAGCTACTACAGCTTCAGGAAGAGTGCCCTCCTGAACATGCCATGGTTGCAGATT
>CAYNUV010000379.1:0-3677 GCA_964400245.1 uncultured Ignavibacteriaceae bacterium | reverse complement strand
GTGCATATCTTTCATAAGGATAAGGACAAACAAAATCAGAAAAAAAGTTTAGGATCTCAGGAGTTCTTCCAAAAAAATAATCCTTCTTATCAACCCATTCAGATGGGATGTTATATTCCAGAGATACACCTCTTACCTTTTCCTTCACGGTAATAAAATCACCAACAATTACAGAAGTAAGATAGTTTGAGTAAGGTTTATCCATCTCCCAATAAAAAGTTTTATTGTTTCCACCATCTTTAACATCTTTAAGAATGCCGTTTGAAATTGCTATAAGATTCGATGGAACTGTAATAATTAATTCTGAAGTGAACTTATCATCAGGCAAATCGTAAGCAGGATACCAATACCTGTTGTTTTCGCCTTCTCCCTGTGTCCAAATCTGGTAAGGCATTTCAGGAATTTCTTTTGTCGGCTTAAAGAAATACAATCCTCTTATAGGTAATGCTGTATAATTTATTGAAACCGTAACAGAATCATTTTCCGAATAATTTTTATCCATCTCAATAAAAAGATGTTGTTCATCCTGCCTGAAATGAAGTTGTTTATTAGAAATCTTAACATATCTAACATTCATTGTTTTAGCATGAAGAACAAGCTCATTAAAATCATTTACAAGAGGTGAGAATGAAAAATCACAACTGCCGGTTACTTTCGCTTCGTTAAAATCAAAAGTAAGATTCAACTTAATATGTTTCTGATCATAATTTCTTGTTTCGAAATTTAGAAAAGAAATTGTATCTATTTGTGCAGGAAGGTATATTGAAAAAAGAAAAAATATTAAAAAGTATTTTAGAATATTTTTCATCTTAAATAAAAATGCGAAAATGATATAAGGTTAATTTACAGGTGATGCCATTTTTTGATCTTAGAACAAGGATTAACGATTAGCGATTTTTGATTTTATTTAAATTTATCTTCTATTTCTGTTTGCCTTGTTTACGATTAACTTCTCAAATCAAAGATCGTTAATCCTTGTTCTTAAATCAATTTTTAGAAAATCCCTGATACCTACCAATATATTTAAATTTCTTCCATTACAGCCCGCGCAGCTTTAACTTTATTTTGAAATTTTATTGTGTGTTCTCTTTGAAGGCGCGAAGCATGTTTTTCAAGATAATCTGAATAACCTTGCATTGTTTTGCAATCATATTGAATACAATAAGCAGTCTCATCTGATGAGTGCGCCGGTACTACTACTTTAAAAATTTTGAATGAATTGAAATAACCGGTATCCATTACATCCTGTATATGGATTTTTTTCATCCAGTCGAGCCATTCATTTTCAACATCTTTGCTTATATATATTGTTACGCTGTAAATAATCATTTTATTATTAGTTTTTATTTATTGCCCATCCGTGGAAAAGAACTGAAAACAAATATTACCAAGTAAAATAGATTTGAACCGAAACTAAAATAATACCCGTAATGTTAACAGCAAAACCTGTTCCTCCATCTCGAAAATTTTTAATCTTTCCATGAAATCACACATCAGAGTATTATCCGTTCATAACAAATTAAATTAATCATAATTAAACATAGTCAAATGTACCCTAACTCTATCAGGAGCTCAGGATAAATGAATTAATTTCTGAAGAAAATTAAAAAAGGAAGTATTATCAAGACTTAGGGTGGTTGAAGGAACAAAAATGAGAAATCCATCTCCGTAATTCTATATAGTGGGCACTTAATAGAAGGGACCGGAGACGGATTTTCTCAAAACATTTATTTAATCAAAACCATTTGTTTTGTTTCAACAAACTTATTTCTAAATTCAACTCTGAAATAATAAACACCACTGCCAAAATCAATGGCATTAAAAAGTACTTCGTGATTACCAGCACTAAGTTCGGAGTTAATAAGTGATCTAACTTCATGTCCAAGTACATTATAGATTTTTCAATTTTCAGGAATATTAAATGAGATACGGGTAGATGGATTAAATGGATTAGGATAGTTCTGACTAAGGGAAAATGTTTGCGGAGTTTCTATAATCACTTCGGAATTCAATTCATAGTATTCAAAGCTCCCATCAAAATCCAATTGCTTTAACCGATAAAGATATTTCCCTGCTAAAAGATTTTCATCTTCAAATAAATAATTAGTTACATCAGTTGAAGTTCCTTTTTCCCAGTATAAATACGATTTTATTCCATTCATTATTTTCATTTAAAGATTTTCTTTGAATCTCAAATCCCTGGTTATTTGTTTCCGTAGCTGTTATCCAGGATAAATTAGCCGAATTACATGTTACAGAGGCATTAAACGAATTCAATTCAACAGGAACACTTGGATTATAATACATTACTATTGTACCATTATCACCAACAGTCCAGCCTCTTCCCGGGTGAATAAAATAAACCTCGTTAAGAGTATTTGGTGAAACCGCAAGGCTGACTCGTCCATGAAGTCCCTCCGTTTGTTGTAAAGAAAATTGTTCCGGCAATACTTACACTCCAGCCAAAATCAGCATCCTTAAAAAATATTCCATTGAGTCCAAAAAATACTCCTGTATTGCGGGAAACCCATGTTTGTCCGCCATCGCTTGTAAAAATAAAATTGGAACCACTACCGCCGGAAAAACCTATGCTTTCACTTATAAATTGAATATCATGCAAATCATTATTAGCAACACTGGTTTGTGTTATCCATGAATTTCCTCCATCTGCAGAGTACTTAATTAACCCATCTTCGCCAACTGCCCATAATTTATTTAATCCGGCAGCAGCAGCTCCCCTGAATCTAAAAGTAGTCCCTGCATTTTTCAATGCCCAGGTTGCACCGGCATCTAAAGATACAGCAGCTAACCCCTCATCACCTACAGCAAAAACTAAATTGCCAATGCCCCAGGAAATTTTTCGGAATTGTAATGAAGTACCGCTGTTTACTGTAGGCCAGTTTAACCCACCATTTGTAGTTCGGATAATTATTCCATCATCGCCTACAGCAACTCCTGTGTTCACATCCTTAAATGCTATAGAATTCAAATCACTTCCGGTTGCCGGAACCTGTACCCAGTTTTGTCCGCTGTTATTTGTTTTTAGTAAAGTGCCTGCATTACCGCATACCCAACCGTTTTGTTCATCAAACATAAAGACATCATTCAGATGTTGTGTGGTATTGGAAACCTGGTATTCCCAAAATTGTGGATAGACACTTTTTGCCAGTAAGAAAGTAAAAAAGAAAACAAAAGCTATGTAATAGTTTTTCATATCACCCTCAATAAAAAAGAATATTAAAAATGTTTAAAGATTAAGTAAGAGCAAAAGAAAAAAAGTGACAGGGGAAAATAATTTTACTTAAAATTTAAATTATCGTTTGGTTCTATATGAACCAATACATCACTTATACGGGGAAATACGGATTTAATCCTGTCTTTAACTTTGTGGGCTATTTCATGTCCTTGAAAGACTGAAATTTTTCCATCAACAATTACATGAAGATCTATGAAATAGTCAAATCCCATTTTCCTGGCAAAACATTTTTCGATAAATAAAACCCCTTGAACAGATAATCCGATTTCTATTACCTTTTCAAGAATATCTTTAGGTGGGGCTGTATCCATAATTTCCAGTAAGCTGATACGCGCAAGCTTAACAGCGTTGTAAATGATAATTCCTGAAGCGCATAAAGCTGCCCAATCATCTGCCATCTCAAAACCTTCACCACCAATTA
>CAYNUV010000378.1:0-3681 GCA_964400245.1 uncultured Ignavibacteriaceae bacterium | reverse complement strand
CCCCAGACATTTTTATTCTTAGATTCTTCCCATGCCCAGCACAAGGAGTTGTCTTTTTCCTTTTTATAAAATATTACCATTTTTTTCATTTTATTAGCCCTTCTTTGATTTTTTCCTTAGTGGGTTTGTCAACGATATAATCTCGGGTAATTGGTTTTGTAAATGAAGGAAAGTTTTATGAAGAAGATAGTCTTATTAACGAAAGAGTTGATTTATTAAAACTCTGGCTCAATAATAATTTGGATTTAGGTAATCATACTTTTTCTCATAAAAGTTTAAATAGGATTCCTGCAAAAGATTATATTGAAGATTTACTGAAAGGTGAAAAAATAATCAGAGGTCTAATGCAAGAAGCCAATAAAGAATTAATTTATTTTCGCCATCCGTTTTTACAGACAGGCAGAAGCATTGAAGTAAGAGATTCTTTAGAAACCTTCCTGAAAAACCATAATTACAAAATTGCCCCTGTAACAATTGATAACTCCGAATGGGTATTTGCAAGTGCTTATGAAAAAGCTCTGCTCGCAAACGATTCATCAATGATGAAAAAGATTGTTGATGCTTATATCCCTTACATGAAAGCAAGTTCGAGCATTTTGAATTTGTCTCAAGGGAATTATTTGGAAGAGAGATTAGTCAGATTCTTTTGATTCATGCAAATAAAATTAATGCCGACCATTTTGATAAACTTGCTGAGATGATGCTTAACAGAGGCTATAAATTTATTCCACTTAAAAAAGCTCTTGAAGATAAAGCTTATACTTCTCCGGATACTTTCTTTGGTGCGGGTGGAATTTCCTGGCTTCATCGCTGGGCACTAACAGAAGAAAGAGATAAGGATATTTTTAAAACGGATTTACCAGCACCGAAGTTTGTGATGGATTATGCAGGGATTGAGAGTGAATGAATATCTTCAAGTAAGATTTTGAAAGAAAAATCCTTTAATATTTCTAAGCAACTCTAAATAATTTTTCTTCTTTTACAGCCCAGATTTGATCAAAGTGACTTTTAAAATTCTTGTCTAATCCTTTTCTTGCTGTTGCCCTAATTATTTTGATGTTCATAAACGGAATACTTGCTCTCATAAAAATTACCAAGTAACAAGGTCTTATGCCTGGCTTAGCTTTTTTAATTTTAGATTCAATACGCTCCTTGATAGATATACCTATATCTTCTTCAAGTATATTGCCAAAAACTTCTTCTCCTGAATAGTTAAACAAAAATAAATCTGATTTTTTAAACTTGAGATACATATTATAACTAATATTTTTTGTGGAAAACTCTTCATGAGTTGGAAATATTTTTTCAGCCTTTACAGCCTCTGTTTTTATCCAATTTATAACATCAAGTAAATTTTCATTAATCAATCTCCAATTTGGTTTGTTTTCTAGAATCAAAGCGAATTTCTTTTTTTTAAATGTATGATTTAAAACTTCTTGAAGTTTTTCTAAAGAACTATCATCAAAATGGGAATTTGTTTGAAGGTTAGCTTCAGTTATTTCTATTCCAGTTCTATTTCCAATTTCATCTTTTATAATAAAATCAGGTCTTGGTTGACTTGGTACAGATGAACTTGGTATAGAGTCAAATAAATATTTAACCTTCCTATCTTTTGAATACAACGAAATAAAAGTCATTACTGAAAAAAATTCTCTATCAGTATTTCGACGTCCTTTATGATTTCCAACATAACATAGAAAAGGATGATTAAATTGGTTCCCCTTTAAAATTAGGACTTTTTGTCTTCTCATCCATGCCAAACGAATAATGACCTCGTGTTTAAATCGCCATCTTTTTGTGTTAATATAGTGTAAGGCTTCAATCTCATTTTTCCCGGTTATCAAAAAATAAAATGCCCAAATCAAATATCTTAATTCAATAAGCCTTTTCTTTACGACTCCTTGGCTATATATAATTGAAAGATATGGTTCAAGTTTTTCTAAGTCCATATCTGTTAATTCTTCTATTTTTCTCTTATTTATAATTTCTTCCACTTTCTTGTTATTTACTTTGTTTTCCTCTCTAAGTAAAAATTTTTTTGCTTCTTCATATTCCCGAATAATGTATTTTGCAGCAGTTCTTTCTTCTTTTAACAAGCTACGACTTTTAGCTTTAGATTTTATTTCAGAAATAATTTTTCTCATAGAAATTTGCAGTTGTTTACGAGATAACATTCAAATTTTTCATGCAATCCTTTTATAAACTGTTCCGATATAATCAACAAAATCCGGCTCAAGCCCTTGTTGCCGTATAAGCAATTGCATTTGTGCAGGATGATGAATTGAATGATAATTTAATTGCAGTGCAATATCCTTCAATGGTGCCGACCAATGACCTACATCATAACCGATAAACCGTGCTTCATTAAAAAGCTCATCTTCATTTTTACTATTTAAATATTCAATCCACATTTGCAAACTTTTATCCCATTCTTCTTCAAGTTCATCAAATGAATATAAAGGATCCCACCAATCCATTTGGGGATCGATTGGATATTGAATTATTCTCGCCATCCATTTTTTTTGAGAATTAATTAAATGACTGAAGAAACGTATACATTCGTTTTTATCAGGCAGCGTTTTTATTTTTTCTAGTAACTTCCTGTTCATAAGATCGTTGAATTCAAAAGTATCTGTAAGGTATTTTTTTATCTCCATTTTATCCCCTCAATCGTAATTAACAATTTGTTTTAAATGATGTTCAAGATGCCTGACGTAATCTTCGATAAGCCATAGAAGTGTTACATTCTTTTCTTCACCTGTATTACATTCTCTTGTAAGCTTCTCATCCGGTATTAGTTTTATCAATTCAGCCAAATGCCTGTTGTACATTGCCCAGAAATAAATAAGAAGTTTAGAATTAGTCTGATTATGGTAACTATGATTGTTCCATTTATCCTGATCATAAGAAATCGCCGGCACATCTTCAAACTGTACTCTTACAAATCTCTGATGGTTGTTAGTTGCACTATCAATAAGATGTCCTAAAATTTCTTTCTTGCTCCATTTATTTTCCGAAGGTTTATATGAAAAATCTTTTTCTGGAATTGCTGTTAATAAATTTGGAAAAGTATCACAAAGATGTTGAAGACGATTGATGGTTTGTTTTAGCATAGTTGAGTTTTCTTTGTTATTAGCTTATGATTTTTTCTTAACTATCTTACTTGCAATAAAGGCAAAAAGCCCAAGTACTAATCCCGAAATAATTCCAATTACCGGACCTGTAATAAGCATCATCAGTCTTGGATGTTCAGGTAGTGGCATTTTTTCCATCATAGCAGCTTGTTCCGGATGATTGGTAATATAGGTATTAGCCAATAAAATATGTACAACGGTAATCCATACACAATTAACCAAACTTGTCAGGAAGCCATGCAGAAAATATTTACCATCGCATTTCTTTGCGATGATGTATGCACAGAATATAAAAATAACCAGCCAAAACAGGGGTTCTATTGTGGAAGGAATAAAATATACTGTGGCAAAAGCCATTGCCAATCCAAAGAGAGACAGCTTGAAGATTAAAGTCTTATTTAACATTTTTTTAACCTTTCGTTAATTATTTATGGTATTCAACTTTTAAGTTGCCATTCAATATGTAAGTTTGATCCTTAAAAGTAGAGAACTCAACCACATTATCTTTATACCAGAGCTTAATATTATTACCGCAGAGTGATTTTAT
>CAYNUV010000377.1:0-3693 GCA_964400245.1 uncultured Ignavibacteriaceae bacterium | reverse complement strand
AGAAAACGCAATTATTTAATCGGGTTTATAAACCAGCTGTCAGATCCAATTATCAGCTTAAGCAGATATTAAATCATTTTAATGAAGCTTAATCATCTCTTAGTCAGTTAATAATTTTTTGATTGAAATTGCTTTTGAATCTTGTTGCATTTTGTTATAAAGCTGTTTGAAAATCCAATTTTGAGAAAGTATTTATTCTTAAATGAATTAAAAACCAAAAGTATTTGATGGCATATACATTGACTTAACTTAATCGAGGGTTGAAATTATTTTAATATTTCTATCATAATTGCGAGAGGGCAAAATGCTGAAGTCTATTTCATTCCGTATCCAATTAATATTTCTGTCTGTTCTCATTATTTTGGGTGTGTTAGTTCTTTTATCTTTTTCAGACTCTTCTCAAGTAACCGATTCAATCTATGAGCAAAATGGATTGATATTCAGCCAAACAACCGATGAACCTTTTACAGGTAAAGTAGTTGATACTGTTGCAAGCAGAATTGTTAAATATGATGTTAAGGATGGTATAAAGAACGGAGAATTTATTATTTGCCTTCTTGACGGAACTGAATCTGTAATTGGTGAAATGATTAATAACAAAAACGAAGGTAAGTGGAGTTATTATTATCCTAATGGCAAGCTTGAATCTGTAGGTTACTTTAAATCCGATTTAGCTGTTGATAAATGGACCTGGTATTATTCAAATGGCAATAAGATGGAAGAAGGAAAATTTATTAATGGAAAAAGAGAAGGTAACTGGCTTTTATACAACAAGGACGGCACTTTAAAATCCAGCGTGGTTTTTAAGGATGGCACCATAATTACTACCACTAATCTAAAATCTCTTGTTGCTACCTGAGTTTTAATAAACACAGATTCAATTAAATAATTAAATAAAATATTTTTATTGAATCTGTGCTTTCTATTTTTTAAGTTCCATCCATCATTTAATTCCAGTTTGATTCGCTTAAAGTTTAATTTGTGAGAGGGTTTAACTATAATCTCAATAACAAATAAACAGGAGTCCAAAATGTCAAAACTTTCTTTCCACTCATTTCTTTTTTCATTCATTCTTTTGCTTTTAATTACAAATCCTGTAAGTGCGCAAAATGAACCAGCAGCAGTAAAACCGTTAGATGGAGATGAACGATGTTGGGGAATGAACTTTATGTGGCAAAAGGATTTTACAGCGGGAAAACAATTGATTGATTTGTTTAATACTGACCTTGCCGATCCAGAAGATGAAAGGGTTACGGGCTTTGGTTTAGACTGGTACGTTGGTCCTAAATCAAGTATTAGTATTATTGGAAGTCTTGGTATTGGCAGCGATGAACAAGAAAACACAACAGGAGACAAGATTGAATTTAGTGAAACAGAAATTGGTATTAAAGCTGGCTGGAATTATTATCCGTTAGGAACAAAAATACCTGTTTATTGGTCTGTTGGTCCCTGGATTAGTTATGTTTCTTACGGTAATGAAACTACTTCAACGCCTACTATCGGTAATGCGACAACAACAGAATTTTCGGCTTCGAGACTTGGGTTTGGTGCTAATGTTAGTGCATATTTAAAACCCTGGGATGATTTAAATTGGGAGTTTTATGCGGGATACAATTTAGGTGCATTCATTACTCCTGAAAGCACAACAACAACTCCTGCAGGAGAAACAAAAGGCCCAAGCAGTTTTCATTTCCAGGATTGCGGTGGAATGGTTGGGACAAGGTTTTTCTTTAATTCAGTTAAAGTTCAGTATTAAGATTAATCTTTATGGCTGTTCTGTAATTCAGAACAGCCTAATTTTTCTTCTTCTTTTTATTAAAAGCAAACCAAATAATTTCTTATTAAGGATAAGTTTAATTACAAACGAATCACCAAAAATATGATAGGGGAAAATATAGAATTGTATTAAAAAGTTTAATGATTAAAATGGATGAAAGAGAAAAGAAAAGTGTTTTATAATTTCTTAAAATATTCTTTCAATCTTCATTCTCATCATTGCCTGAAACATAATCTGGTATAAATCCCATTTCTTCAGCAGTTGTAGAGTTAGCTTTAACTAAATCATGAAGCAGCATCATTTCATGATTAAGAAGTTCGAGAAGGTTTTCTCTCTCGGATTTATCAAGGTTTTTAATTTCACTAACTGTATTTATTTTTTTAAAGATCTCTTTTTTCTTTTGTTCTATTTCAAATAATTCAAGAACAAGGTCTTCGTAAAAACTATTTTGATAAAGATAAACTGTCATGCTTTTGTACATTGAATTCTCCAGGTATATAACTATATATCAATTATTCCTATGGCAATTTGTACAAAGTAAATGCCACTTAATCTTTTAAAAAAAAATTATAATTCTTTCTTTTTAGTTTAAAATCAGAATTTTAAGAAGATAATTGTTACCCCGAGAAGTAATTAGTGACAAAGAGAACCGATCACTGGAAAATTTTACCTTATTAATAAACCATTTTTTTTATCGTAGTTCGTCTGAAGCGATGAAAATTAATTCTTAGTATCTATAATTAAACTATTAATAGTTTCTAAAAGTTTATCCAGATCATTTGTTTTATCAAAAAAGTAGTCAGCTTTTCCGGTTTCTGCTTTGTGCTTATATATAAAATGATTACTGAACATTAGTACTATAGTTTTATTATAACTCTCCGATTCTTTAACAAATTTCAGAATCTCAAAACCATTGCTGTCCATCAGTTCAACATCAAGAATGATGATATCAATTTTTGATTCTTTAATTAAATCCTTTGCTGCTTCAGAATTGTTGGTTTCTTCAAACACTATTGAAGCATCTATTTCTGAAATGAGCTTTATAAGATTTTTTCTTATTTGTTGTGAGTCTTCAACAATTAAAATTTTCACAATCCAACCGATAAAAAGTAATTGTAATTTTGCTTTTAAAAATGATTAAATATGTAGAACGAAAAAAGATGTTGGTGTAGTATTATTACTACATATTGATGCTAGAGGAAACTAATTATTCGACCAGTTTATTTGTTAAAACATAATAAATCATTTCTGCATTGGAATGAAGGTTAAGCTTTTCAAGAATCCTGGCCCTGTATGTACTTACAGTTGTAACGGCAAGCGAAAGAAGGTTGGCTATTTCTGCTAATGTTTTTCCAGAGGCAATTAATTGCATAACCTGAAATTCTCTGTCGGAAAGAAGCTCGTGTATTGGTTTATCAGTTCCCCCCTGTATCTCGAATGCAAGAATTTCTGCGAGACTTTCGCTAACATATTTACCACCGTGCTCTACTTTTCTAATCGCTTTTACAAGCTCCTCCCCTGCGGATTCTTTAGTAATATACCCTGAAGCGCCGGCTCGTAATACGCGCATGGCAAATCTATCTTCCGGGTGCATACTTAAAATTAATATTTTAAGTTCGGGTTTTAATGCTTTAAGTTCTTTTAGCAGATCAAGCCCGCTTTTATCCGGTAAATTTAAATCCAGGATCAGGATATCAAGCTCATTTTTAAGAACAAAGTCCAGAGTACTTTTTGCATTACCTGCTTCACCCTTAATGTGAATATCCTTTTCATCATTAAGAATTTTTTTTAGACCTTCTCTGATCAAAGAATGATCATCTGTAATAAAAACTTCAACCATGCGGACCTCCCATTTCTAATTTTGATTAGACTTCCACTAATCTAAAATTAATTTACATCAAAAGGGATACTGACTT